>JASFMO010000162.1:0-7276 GCA_050117535.1 Gemmatimonadales bacterium
ATCCCGCAGGAAGGTTCGGCCGACACCAAGTTCGGCTCGCAAGTGATCGTACGCGAGAACCAGGCGGCGATCTTCTTCCGCGACGGCAAGGGGCTGGACGTCCTGGGGCCTGGTCGCCACGAGCTGAGCACCGCCAACATCCCAATCCTCACCAAAATCCTCTCGCTGCCCTGGGGCTTCACCTCGCCGTTCCGCGTCGAGGTCGTGTTCGTCAACCTGAAATTGTTCACCGACCTGAAGTGGGGGACGGCGCAGCCAGTGGCCTATCGCGACGAAGAGTTGGGCCTGGTGCGCCTGCGCGCTTACGGCAACTACGCCATCCAGGTCCGCGAGCCGTTGGTGTTCGTGAACGCGCTGGCAGGCACGATGGCGTCGTTCGTCACCGGCGACATCAAGGACTACCTGCGCGATATCATCATCAGCCGACTGAACGACTACCTGGGAGAGAAGCTCCGCACGATTTTCGACCTGCCGAAGCAGTACGACGAGATGGCCACGGAGGTGCACGATCGCCTCGTGCACGATTTTCAGCGCTACGGCATCGACCTGGCCGACTTCTTCATCACGTCGGTCACGCCGCCCGAGGAAGTCGAGAAGGCCATTGACGAGCGCGCCCAGATGGCGGCGCTGGGCGACCTGGACAAGTTCCTGAAAATGAAAGCCGCCCGCGCGTTGGAAGGTACCGGAGACGGAAGCCCGGCCGGCCAAATGGCGGGCCTGGGTGCCGGCGCCGGCATGGGCGCGGGCATCGGCATGATGTTGCCCGGCATGATCTTCGAGTCGATGCGGGGCCGCGACGCGACGCAGGCCGCCGAGGACGGCGTGGCCTGTCCGGCCTGTCACACCGAGGTCAGTCCCGGCGCTCGCTTCTGCCCCCACTGCGGCGAGTCGCTGGTGGCCGGCGAACGCTGCCAGAACTGCGAGTCGCCGCTCGCCCCCGATGCCAAGTTCTGCAGCCGCTGCGGCGAGCCTGTCGGGGTAACCGAGCGGGCGTGCCCCAACTGCCAGGCCAAACTCCCGGCGGGAGCGCGATTCTGCATGGAGTGCGGCGAACGCGTAACGCCGTGACGCAATAGGACGAGACCGCCGTGGGCCGCCACGCGTTGACTCCCAACTGCCCGCAATGCGGCGGACCGGTCGATGTGCCGGAGGGAGCCGCGTACGTCCGCTGCGGCTACTGTTCCGCCGAGTCGTTCGTCGACCTCAGCGGCGCGCTGCTTCACCAGGTCGTCAAGGCGACCATCGGCCGTTCGCGGGTACCGGCTCTCGTCAAAGCCCGGGCGTTGGAGGCGGGCTGGCCCGCCGTCACGGTCACCGACCTCGACCTCGTCTACGAGCCCGTTTGGGAAGTCGAGAGCCTTGATGGACGCCGGCTGCGCATCGGTGCGCGGCCGGGACCCGAAGGGCGTTTTTCACAGGCCAACCTGCCGGGCGGTGAGCGGGCGTTCATCGACGACCAGGGTTGGGATCAGGCAGCGGAGTGGATCGATCCCGAGTTGGCGCCCGAGTCGTTACCCGAGGTGGCCGCACGCGTGACCGGCAGGCCGGTGGCGGTGAAGACGGTCCGCCTGCTCCATCACCCGGTCTACGCCGGCCAGGTTCGCCTGGCCGATGCCTCCTACTCATTCCGGGTCGACGCCGTTGGTGGCCAGTTGATCGACGCCGACTGGCCCGTTCACTCCGCGTTCACGTACCGTAATCGCGCCTGGCTAGCGACGGCCGCCATGGTGGCGGTCGCCGCCCTGCTTCCCTTGCCCGTAGCCGTCGTCCTCGTCGTCGCCATCGGCGGTCTGTCAGCCCGAGTCCTCTGGCGACGTAGTGCGGTCCCCAGCCCTGTGCCGCCGTGAACGAGCTGAAGCTGCATCCGCTCACCTGCCCTCAGTGCGGCGCGCCCGGCGTCGTGCGCGAGGGCACCCGGATCACGCCATGTGACCGCTGCGGCGCGGTGCTCTGCCTCACCGCAGTGGATACGCCGCGTTACGAGGCCGAGTCGAACCTGAGCGCGGCACAAGCGATTACCGCGGCACGCTTGTGGTTAGACGAGCAGCGACAAAAGGGGAATCTTGGCCGCCCCGAACTGATACTCGTCCCCTACCACGAGGTCAGCGGTCGGCGCGTGGGCATCTTCGAGCGCAAGGTTCCGGTCCGTAAGCGAGTGCGTCGCTCGATGTATTCCGCACAGGGCGGAGGCCAGGACGCCGAGCCCGAATACGAGTACACGCAGAAGGAAGACACCAAGGTTATGGTCTCGGACATCCAACGAATCACGCCGGCGGCGCAAACGCCCTGGGATCTGAGGATGTTCGACGCCGATGCCGCCCGCAAATCCGCACGGCTCCACACCTTCGATCTGGTCGAGGCCCAGCGCCGCGCGACCGTCTACGTCGAAGAACAGAAGTATGTGTTGCCGGCCGACTATCGCTTCGGCTTGCGCGGATCGGCCGAGTTGGTCGCCACATCCCGACGGACCCTCTTTTTCCCATTCTGGTCGATCCCGTTGCAGACGGGCACCGGCAGCTACGAGATCCTCGTAGACGGGATCGCTGGGGCGATCGTCGCCTGGCGCTTACCGCAGATCTATCAGACCTCGACCCTCAACTGGGCCCTGCTCGCCGTGCCCGGCGCTCTCGCGCTCGGCCAGTTCCTCCGAGCGACCTTGTTCGGATCCTCCGTGCTCGATCCTGCCATCGGCTTCGTCGCCGGCATTGTCGTGCTCGGAGCCGCACTCTGGCGATCGAATCGCCCCGATTGGTCCGTCCAATCCTGGCCCGATGCCGCCACAATCGTGAGGCTGGAGGCGCATGGCCGCTAACCGCCCGACCGCCCGGGTTCTGGTGCTGCGCTGCCAGGCATGCCGGACGCAGCTGCCGGCGGCCTCTAACGACCTGGCATTCCGCTGTCCGCAGTGCGGCCGGGGCTGGGAGATCTCCGCCGCGGGACTGGTGGAACGGCCGGCGCTTTATGCCGTGCCTCCCAAGCGAACCTCGCAGCCGCTGCTCTATCTGCCGTACTGGAGCTTCACCGTCGTCGCGCAGGCCGCCCCCAAGCGGATCGCCGACGCTTCGCAACTGACCGCCCGCGACCGCGCCGCGCGCTACCGCCGCGCCTTCGTGTCGGCCTACGCCATCTATCGGCCCACCTACATCGGCGAGTGGGGGCTCGTCTACACGCGCCTGCAGCCGGAGTGGGAGACCCGCAGCGGGCACGGGCCCGAAGCTCCCGGTGCCGCGATCTCGTCGGATGACGCCCAGAAGATCGCCCATCACTACATCCTCGCCGAGATCGACCGCATGGCGGACCTCGGGACCCTGGACGTGGACGTGACGGTGAGCCAGCCGGAGCTCTGGGCGATACCGGCCTTCGACCTCGGCGACCGGATCCGCTGCCCCTGGACGCGCGGCGAGCTGCCGGCGGCCGTTCTGGACGACCTCTCCGAGATCCGCCGGGCGACCGAGCGGCGCGAGGCTTGACCGCTCCCGGTCCGTCAGCGGCCCTAGCATTTCCCTCTCTTCTCGTAGAAGTTACGGCGCTTCGGGATCCCTGAACGCCTGAGTGGCTCTAGGCTGCCCTTGGGGCGCCTCCGATCGTTCGAGGGCTCCGCCCCAAGAACCAGCGAATGAGGTCTGCTGACGCATGCGAAGAACGCCGTCCTGTATATCTGCTCTGATCCTTCTCGCCCTGCTGGCGCCGCGGTCCCTGGCGGCGCAGTCGGCGACCGAGAGGCCGACTCCCTACCCCGTAGTCCCGTCGGCCGGTTTCCAACGGGCGATCGAAGCGGGAACGCGGACGACGGACGGTCGACCGGGACCGAACCACTGGCAGCAGTGGACCGATTACTCGCTGCGGGCGCGCTTGCTCCCGGACGAGAAGCGAGTCGAAGGCAGCGCTCACCTCGTCTACCACAATCGTTCGCCCTATGGACTGCGCGTCGTGGTGCTCCAGCTGTTCCAGAACCTGCACGCCGAGGGCGTCGCCCGGAACTCGCCGTCGGAGGTGACCGGAGGCGTCGACATCCAGCGCGTAGCGGTCGCCGGCGTCGAGCTGTCGGAGATCACGCGCCGAGGCCAGGGCGCGGGCTACGGCGTGGAAGGTACGACCATGCCCATCCTGCTGCCGCAGCCGCTGGCGTCGGGCGACTCGCTGCCGATCGATGTCGATTGGGCGTTCAAGGTCCCGCAGCGCGGCGCGAGCGGTCGCATGGGGTGGAGCGACGACAACCTGTTCCACATCGCCTACTGGTACCCCCAGATGGCGGTCTTCGATGACGTCGTCGGCTGGCAGAACGATCAGTTCCTCGGGGGAGCGGAGTTCTACGCCGGGTACGGCCGCTACGACCTCGGCGTCGAGGCTCCGGAAGGCTGGGTGGTCATCGCCACCGGCGAGCTGACGAACGCCGAGCAGGTGTTGCCACCGGCTGTGCTGGAGCGGTATCGGCTGGCCCACACGAGTGACGACGTCGTTCACGTCCTGACCGAGGCCGACTTCGGCCCCGGCAACGCGACGCTCCGTTCCGAGAGCGGTTATCTGACCTGGGAGTTCCACTCCGACACCGTACGCGACGTGGCCTTCAGCGCTATGCGCGAATCCCTCTGGGACGCAACCCGCACGCCGGTCGGGGATCGCGACGGCGACGGCGCCACCGACTACGCCCTGATCAACGCGTTCTACCGAGCCGACGCACCGCTGTGGCGCGAGCAGTGGCGCTACGGCCAGCACAGCATCGACTTCCTGTCGCGCTGGACCGGCTACCCCTACCCGTGGCCGCACATGACTTCGGTCGAGGGCGGCGGCATCATCGGCGGCGGCATGGAATTCCCGATGATGACACTGATCGGCAGCTACACGTCGCCGCAGTCGACCGATACATCGCTGTACGGGGTGACGGCGCACGAGTTGGCGCACATGTGGTTGCCGATGATCGTCGGGACCGACGAGCGCCGGCACGCCTGGATGGATGAAGGCACGACGACGTTCAACGGCGGCCACGCCAGCAATGAGTTCTACCCGGGAACCGATTTCCCCGATGGAACGCGCAACGGCTACCTGGACGTCGCCCGCATGGGCCGGGAAGGCGAACTGATGCGGCTCAGCGACTACCACTATCCGGGCCCCGCGTACGGGACCGCCTCATACTCGAAACCGGCGACGTTGTTGAATACGCTGCGCGGGCTGCTGGGCCCCGAGACCTTCGATCCCGCCTACCACGAGTTCATCCGCGCCTGGGCCTACAAGCATCCGAAGCCTTGGGATTTATTCAACTTCTTCAGTGCGGCCAGCGGCACGAACCTCGACTGGTTCTGGCGCACCTGGTACTACGAGACCTGGACGCTAGACCACGCGATCGGCGAGATCAGGGACGATTCCGCTTCAACGACGATCGTGATCGAGGACCGCGGTTGGGCGCCGATGCCCGCGCGCGTTACCGTCACCCGCGAGGACGGCGAGACCTTGGAACGCGAGGTGCCGGTCGAGGTCTGGCTGGGCGGCGCGACCCGCGCCGAGGTCACGGTTCCGGCGGGCTCGCCGGTCGTGCGCGTCGAGTTGGATGCGCAGCGCGTGTTCCCCGACATCGACCGCCGCAACGATGTCTGGGAGCGGGCTACAGTAGAGTGACTCCGGTCGGGACTCGGCAAGGCAGCCACGTCGGTAGACGCTGAGCGCGATACGCATGCGGCCACGCATCCTGGGCTACTTTCGCGACCGTGGGCTCGATGATCTGGCTTGGATCGTGCCCAGTCCCGGCTTCATGTTCGCCCTGGCGATGGCGGCCGCCATCGCGCTCTTCCTGTGGCGCCTAAGGCGGGCCTCGCTATCGGTTGACCGCGGCCTGACCGGCGCGATCGTGGGTACGATCGCCGCGATCGTGGGCACCCGCCTCTTCTACCTGCTGGCCCACGGCGCCATCCTGCGACTCAGTCCCGTCGAATGGTTCGGTCGGCAGGGCACGGGATCCTGGGGCGTGTACATCGGCGCCATGCTGGGTCTGGCCCTGTACCTCAAGCTGGTGAAGGAAGATCCGTGGCCGTATCTGGATGCGCTGGCCTCGGTCGGCTGCCTCGCCACTTTCTTCGGGCGCTGGGGGTGTCTGCTGGCCGGCTGCGATTTCGGACGCGTCACGTCGTTGCCGTGGGGTATGCGGTACCCGCCGGGCAGCTCGGCTTACCTGGCGCACATCGCCGGCGGCGGATTGGAGCCCCACACGGCGCTCTCGCTACCGACCCACCCGCTGCCGATCTACCTGAGCCTGAACGGGCTGGGGCTTTTTCTGGTCTTGTCTGTGATCTGGCGCCGTACACGGCACAGGCCCGGAACCACACTCGCTGCCTTCTGGCTGCTTTATGGAGTTACACGCTTCTTCTGGGAATTTCTCCGTGACCCGGCCGCCGGAGGCGCGGCCGTGGGGTTGTCGGTCTCCCAATGGATGTGCCTCTTGGCGATCGGCATCGCCCTGGGGATCCTGTTACTGAAGCCGAAGGTAGGGCGAGAGCAGCAGGCTGCCACTGATTAGCCGCCGTCCCCGCAGGCAATAGGGTCAACGTCGCTCACTCCAGAGAACGACTCAGCGCCCAAAAGTACCGACCCACCGGTGGCGCACCCGCCGCAACTGGCCGACCCCTCGTCGCACATGCGATGAGCCGATCCGCCACCCGAATTCTGTTGCTTGTACAGAAGCCTCAGGGCCCCACAGGACTCTGAGTCTGGGGACCGCATGATCACGCGCGATTGAGGGGTAGGCCAATGAAAGCCCTGGCAAAAGTTCTTATGCTAGCCTTTCTATGCTGGGCTGCCGCAGAGAACGAATGCACCTGCGAAGATCCCTTTGAAGCCTACAGAGATCCCGCCGAGTGTGTGATCACAGATCTTGAACGTGGCAACAACACCGATTTTAGACTCGACTTCGGCCAGGTGATCGTCGGTGAACACACCGATAGCCTTTACACTTCGGTCAACAACGGCGACGACATGTATGGAGGGCAAGTCAGCTGGGAAGGCGACGACTGTTATGATTTCTGGTTCAGTGCTTCGTCGCGGCCAACCGGGGATTACCGCAATGACCTAATCACTATTGGAGCAAACTCCCGAGCCATCAGGCCACTGCGGTTTGAACCTTCAGGAGTTGGGCCGAGAGCATGCATCCTAAGCGCTCCTATCTGTGGGTCGATCGAGTTGTACGGCGAAGGCCTCGAGCCCCCGAGGCCGGTCGGCTGGTATGAGTGCACCGCGACGCCGCTCCCCGGCGCCAACTTCCGCGGCGTTTGGGCCGCGTCGGAGACCG
>JASFMO010000163.1:0-7269 GCA_050117535.1 Gemmatimonadales bacterium
ACGCGGCCGTGGCCGTCCACTTCCAGATAAGTGACCTCGAACCCCAGCTCGGTGAGTGCCTCGCAGGTACGGAGCACGGCGGGGTGTTCGACCGTCGTGGTGATGACGTGGTTGCCCGCCGAACGCCGTGCCAAGGCGACGCCTTTGATCGCCAGGTTGTCCGATTCCGAGCCGCCGCCCGTGAAGATGATACGCCGGGCGGTGCAGTTGAGCGCCTGAGCGATCTTGCGCCGGGCGCTCTCCACGGCGTTGCGCGCCTCATTGCCTCGACTGTGAATGCTGGAAGGGTTGCCGTACTCAGCCTGCAGGAAGGGGAGCATCGCCTCCAGCACCTCGGGGTCGACGGGAGTCGTGGCGTTGTGGTCGAGGTAGACTCGGCGTCTCGGTTGCTCCGGCTTGGATACGTCGACGACGGCCTCTGACACGTCCTCACCAACCGCCTTCGCGGGCCTACCGTCTTCGGCCTTGACGATGTCGCAGAGCAGCGCCTTGTAGACGGGGAAGCCCGAGATCGGATCGTAGCGGTTGAGGTCCGTCAGATCGTTGACGTTGCCATCGCGCCATTCCTGAGGGCCGAGGGGGCCGCCGCCACCCATGTTGGCGTCAATGGCGCCCGTCACGATATCGGTGGAGACCCGAGCTTGGTACTTGACGCGGCCCCTCGGTGTCACGACCCAGACCGCGTCGCCGTCGCGGATGGCACGTTGTTCAGCATCCCTATCGTTGATCGTCACTTGGGGGACCGGCGCCTTGCGGCTCAGCCCGGCGACTCCGTGGTGCTGGCTGCGGAAGTCGGCGAAGATGCGGGCGCCGGAGTTGAAGACCAAAGGGAACCTTTCGGCGAGGGCCGGTTGCGCCAGCGGACCTTCGCCCGGCTCGGTGTACACGGGCAGCGCGTCGTAGCCGTGCTCCTCGAGTAGGGTCGAAGCGATCTCGAACCTGCCGGTCGGCGTCCGAAAACCGGGCTCTCCATCGTCCCGCAGTTGGCCTTTCTCCCATTTCTTGTACTGCATCATCACGGTGGGAATCTGCACCTCGCCGCCGTTGGCTCGAACGTCTTCGAGAGTGAAGCCCGAGCCCTGGAGCACGTGGCGCAGCAAGTCTTCCTCGCTTTTGGGATAGACATCTCCGTAGCCCAGCCGCTCCGCCAGTTCTGTCAGGATCAGGTAGTCGTTACGCGCTTCGCCGACGGGATCGATCAGCTTCTCTCGCAGCTTGAAGATCGGTCCGTAGGTCATGTACGAATTGATCTCGTACATCGTGGTGGCCGGCAGTACGATATCGGCGTAGGCGGAGTCGGCCGTGTGATGACGGTTGACACTGACCAGAAAGTCCAGCGCGTTCAGCGTTTCGCGCCAGATCGATGGGTTGGGCCAGGCGGTGATGATCGAACCGCCGAGTATGATCATAGCGCGGATCTTGTACGGCTCGCCCTTCAAGACCGAGTCCGGTAAGGCGATGGCGTGCGACTCGCCGCGATAGAGGCTATAGACCGGGAATCGATCGCGGCCCAACGCCTTGCGCACATCGGGGTTGGGGATCAGGCCCGCACGGTTGATCGGGAATTGGTTTTCCCGCATGCGAATGGTGAGGCCACCGGGTACGTCGAGCTGGCCGGCCAGGGCCCACAGGGTGAAGACGGCGCGAATGGCCTGCACGCCGCTGTCCGAGTACTCGAGCCCGGTGTACATGATGGGACAGGCGCCGCGGGCTCCCGCGATGCGGCGCGCCAGGGTCACGACGGCGTCGGCGGGAACGCCGGTGATCTCTTCAACAGTCTCCGGCCGGAAGTGTTGGACGTATTGTCGCAGCTCGTCGAACCCGATCGTCCAGCGCTTGACGAAGTCCTCGTCGAACAAATCCTCCTCGATGAGCACGTTGATCATGCCCAGCGCGAGGGCACCATCGGTTCCCGGTCGAATGGGCAGCCACTCGGCGCCCACCTCACGCGCCGTGTGGTTTCTTTGCGGATCGATGCAGACCACTTCGGCGCCGCGCAGGGCAGCTCCCTTGATCTGCTCGTGGGCCAGCGGTGGCGAATCGGTGGCGGGATTGGCGCCCCAGATCACGATGAGATCCGCGTTCTCGATATCGTGATCCATGGTGTGGTAGTATTCACCGAACGTGGAGTGTGGGGCGATCATGGCGAAGGACACGTAGCAGAGCGCCCCGACGCCCAGCGTGTTGGGCGAGCCGAAGGGAAAAAGCACGCTCGAGGCCGAAGAGATGGCTACATCTGCGGGTTGAAAGATATCGCACAGGGCGAGCTCGAAGCTGCCGCGCCCGGTGTAGATGGCGGTGCTCTCGGGGCCGTGCTCCGATTTCAGCGCCTCGAGTCTTTCGACGATGATCGCATAGGCATCATCCCAGGAGATCCGCTCGAACTCGTAGGTGCCTTTAGGCCCCGTCCTTCGCATCGGATACGGCAAGCGGTCGGGGTCGTGCACGATCTCGGCCGAGTGTGCCCCGTTGGTGCAGATCATCCCGAGGGGATGGTCCTGTGGCCGAACCGACGCGACCTGGCCATTCTCCATTGTGACGGTCACCCAACACCCGGCGGGACAGATCCCGCACAGCCCATCCCGCTCCTCGACACGAGAATCTACTGTCGTCGAGTGACGACCCAGGGTCGCTTCATGCATGCTTTACCGATTGGCTGATAAGGAAAGCGCGCGGGTCGTGACGGCGTCGGCGACCCGTTCGAGTAGGAAGAGCGCGAACCACTCTCGCTCGTCGGTGAAGGTGCGTCTCACTTCAAAGCCATAGAGCTTGAGCTCTTCCTCGAGCTTCGAAATGCGGAACTTGCGGCTGATCTCGATGAGCACTCGCTCGCCTGCCTCTACCGCGAAGGTCTGGTTGAGAGGCTGCACATGGATGCGCTGCGGCGTGGCGAAGCGCAGCGAGATCTCCATGCGCTCTAGGTCAGGGTTCCACGTGGCCTCGTGCTCGACGTTCGAGACGTCGATGTTTGCGCCCAACTCGCGATTCAGGCGGACGGCGTAGTTCTTCGTGAATTGTGCGGTGACGCCGGCAGCGTCGTTGTAGGCCGCCGCCAGAACGTCCACATCTTTTACTAGGTCGACGCCCAGCAGGAAGAAGTCGCCGGCCGGCAGATGACCAGCCACGCTTTGCCAGAAGGCCGTGTTCTCGGCTTCGTTGAAGTTGCCGATGGTACTACCCAGGAACACCACCATTTGGGGTGACAACTGCCGCAACACCCGGAAAGCGCTTGCGTATGCGCCGCTGATCCCTGTGAAGTTGACGTCGGGGAAGTTGGCCGAGACGGACTTGTGTGCTTCGCGCAGTGCGCTCTCGCTGACATCGACAGGGATGTAACGAAGCACGTTACCATCGCCTGAGTAGGTCGCGAGCAAGTGTTCCGTCTTTACTGAGTAGCCGGAACCGAGTTCGACAATCGTCCGCGGGCCGGTGATCTCGCGAATTTGATCGGAGTAGGCGGCGAGTATCGATGCCTCGGTGTGGGTCGGGTAGTACTCGGGTTGTTCGGTGATCCGCTCGAATAAGCGGCTGCCCTCCGCATCGTATAAGAAACGGCAGTGCAACCACTTAGGCTCGCCGGCCAGGCCTGCGGCTACCGATCTCGCAAACGTGGCCAGCGTGTCCTCAGCCTGGCGGGCCTCGACCAATTCCTGGCCGGAGACGACGGCTTCACGGAAGAGCGTGGGGAAATCGGACATGTATGCGCAAGATAGAGGATCGTTCGTTTCGGTGCCAGCCTGTTCGTACTCTCTGTAATGCTATTAAACGGTTGATGGTTTCCGGGACTTCGGGTTGAGGCACGCGAGCAGTTGAGCGGCAGGCGATCGGGTCACCAACCGACTTGTTCAACGGACAACCCGGAAGCGGCTTCGCTCGTAAACGCGCCCGGGCTTCGTCCGTACAGCCTTTCGTAACCTTCCGATACCGAGGCTACGAAGTCTTCGAGCAGAGCCGCACTGACGACATTGACCGTGCAGCCGCCAAAGCCGGCACCGGTCAATCTGGCGCCGATGATGCCTGGTGCCCGCTGAGCTAGACCAACCAGCGAGTCGAGCTCGTCCGAGCTCACCTGGTAGTCGTCCCGCGACGAACGGTGCGAGGCGAACATCAACTCGCCGAAGCGCTCGGTCTCCCCCTGCTCCAGCGCCGCCGCGGCGAGGCTGACCCGCTCGATCTCGCCGACGACGTGCCGGACCCTGCGGTCGAGGGGCGATGGAAGGTGTCGGAGCAAGAGGTGCAGTCGCTCCGGCTCGACATCCCGAAGGGCGCGGATGTCCGCATCGACGGCGGCCAATCGGCGCACCGCCTCTTCGCATTCGTGGCGTCTTTGGTTGTAGGCTGACGAACGGAGCTCGCGATCGACTCCGGTGCACAGAATCGCGATTCGCAAAGTGCCCGGCAACGTGATCGATCGGATCTCCAGACTCCGACAGTCCAGCAGCAGAGCTCTCCCCGTTTGGGCGCAGGCCGCTGTGGCTTGGTCCATGATGCCGCAGCGGACACCGACGAATTGGCTCTCGGCCTTTTGGCAAAGCCTAGCCAGCTCGAGGTCGGGTATCTCGAGATCACAACTCTGGCGGAGGGCTGCGGCGAAGGAAACCTCGAGCGCCGCCGACGAAGAGAGGCCGCCGCCGACCGGTACACTACTGGCTACGGCTGCATCCAACCCCCGGATCGGGAATCCCGCTTCTGCCATGGCCCAGGCGACGCCGGCTGGATAGGCCGCCCAGTCTGCGACGCTGCCTGGCGATAGGCCATCGATATCGCACTCAACCGTCTCATCGAACTCGGCGGAGTAGACGCGCAATCGTCTATCGGAACGAGGTTGGTAGGCCACCGCGGTGTCGAGCGCCACCGCCACGGGCAATACCAAGCCTTCGTTGTAGTCAACATGTCCGCCGATCAGGTTCACACGCCCAGGTGCCCGGGCGCACCATCCCGGACGCTTCTCAAATGCCTGCTGAAAGTGGGCCCGGGCTGTCTCCAGTGTCGAGCGGTCACGGGGCAGATAACTCGTTGACATCGTTCTGTTGTCCGTCTAGTCTCGAGCGTGATTGGGCTGTCGGTCTCCTGCAGCAAAGTCGGGCGAATGAAGCTGTCATCGCAATACCTGCGTGGCAGCTCGCCAGCCGTGGGTGGGCCACGGGCCTTGTCATCGGCCGTACGCGGGAGGAAGGGAACGCGTCCATGATCGGGTCTTCGAGGACGATACGTGAGGGCACGCGGTTGGAGGATCGTGCGATCATGGAGGAGAGGGTTGAACGACAGACGTTACGGCGGTCCAGATGATCGGTGCCCTGCGGTTGCTCGAACGAGATGACAAGCACTATCTGGGTTCGGGCTCGGGTATGATCTTCGCGCCGCGCTTCCCATGTTGGCTGGACCGGCCGGGCTTCTGGGATGAGGTCGACATTTACAACTACCAGATCGCACCGCTGTTCACCGTAACCTTCCTGAAAGTGGATTCTGGCCTACTGACCCCACTCCGGATCCGACAGCGTGAGCGACGCTGGTCACCCGCCGAGTTGGTCGGACACTACGAACTTGGCGACCAGCTGGTGGCGCGAGAGCACCGTACGGTCATACCCGGCGGACGGTACCTCTCCGAGTGGGCGACGGAGAACCAGGCAAACGAGGCGATCGAGCTCATCGCCGTTGTCTGGTCCGCGCAGGATACCGAAGACGTGGACCTGGCGTCGGTTCGCGTCAACGCGGACTCGGTGAGCTGGCTCCGGCGACTCGAGGACCGCTGTGGCGGCCGGCTCGATGTTGAGGTCACGCTGGGGTCGTTCACCGAACCGATCGCCTCTGCCGCCTACCTTTCCGAACGCTCGGCGCTGCAGCCGCGGTGGGAGCTGACGCCGTTCGTCGAGAAATGGCGCCGCGGTCCGAAGAGCGACCTGCAGCTGAGCGGAGTCAGTCCTGCCGGGCTGCTGTACTTGGCCGTGGCGTCGCGGCTTGTCCTGCCGCCGCGCGGCGGGGTGAACGCGACTTACAGCGGTCGTGTGGCGCCGGTTGGCTTGAGCGAACCGAGCGGGACCGGCGTGTTGGCGGATCATCTTCGGTCGCATGCGCCGCCGAAGCCAAACCCGCCGGTCGACGCACCGCTGACCCTCGGCGATCCGGGGGCCGTGAGTCGGAGGGCTTGGCGTGACTATTTCGAAACGCTTCCAGCGCTCACGTGCTCCGACCCATTCTTCGAACGCTACTGGTACTACCGCTGGTACGGGATGCAACTCTGCGGTCACGAGGGCGGCGTTGGCAACTACGTCTACCCGGGTTGTTGCGAGGGAACGGGTTACTTCCACGCGCCGATCTCGTACAGCGCCCAGTGCCACGCCCGTGAACTGCGCTGGCTTCCTGACCCTGACCGAGCCCGGGGCGTCATCCTCAACTTCTTGTCTCACCAGAAGGAGAGCGGCCAGCTGCACGGGCGCCTCTACCTCAACCATCTGCAGCGAACAGACTTCTACTTCGCCGATTGGGGCGAGGCGGTGTTGAGCGTGGACGCTGTGCATCCCGACCCGCGGTTCCTGCAAGCGGTCTATCGGCCACTGACCTTGTACGCCGAGTGGTTGGATCGAGAGCGCGATCCAGAGAGATGTGGCCTTCCCGATGTGGTGGATCACTTCGAGACCGGTCAAGAGTTCATGAGCCGCTATATGGCCGTGAGCGATGAGGCTGACAGCGAGACATGGGGAAGTCGAATCCGTCTGAAAGGCATCGACGCCGCGGTCTACTGTTGGCGTCTGCAACGGTCGCTCGCCGTCATCGCGGGGCGGTTGCATGAGTTCGGGGATGCGGCGTGCTGGCTCGCTGCCGCCGATCGAACGGCGGAGGCGATCTCCGAGCGGATGTGGGATGACGAAGCCGGTATGTTTTTCGACGTCGATCCCAAGAACTTGGGGCGAACCGGCGTCAAGGCAGCGGTCTGCTTCTACCCGTATTTCACGGAGTTGGTAGGGCGGACACACGTGGAGGGGCTTCGGCGGCATCTGCTCGACCCGGGCGAATTCTGGACCGAGTATCCGGTCCCCTCGACGAGCGCTGACGACCCGTACTACAGTCCGGATGCGGAGTGGAAAGACAAGCGTCACAATTGCCCGTGGAACGGTCGGGTCTGGCCGATGGCCAACTCGCACGTAGCGGAAGCGCTCGCGATCACGGCTATCGAGCGCGATGCGGATCTACGGCCCGTGGCGGCGGAGTTCATCCGCAAGTTCATCCGCATGCTATTCCACGATGGCGATCCTGCGCGTCCGAATTGCT
>JASFMO010000164.1:0-7266 GCA_050117535.1 Gemmatimonadales bacterium
GGTCTGGAGCCCTCACACTCGATGTCCTCTATAACCTGGGATTGGGAGACATTGCCAAGGAGGATCCCACTGACCCCAAGATCAAGGTCACCAACCGGAACATTCAGATCCTGGTGGGCTACGGCTTCCGGTTCGGTTCGTAGCCTGTTCTTGCCCTCGGGCAAACCAGACTAGCACGGTCAAGGCGCGAATCGGTGGGCCGCGGTTAGAACGGCCTGCCGGTTCGTCGCGGCACGTAGGGCGCGTGCCAAGAGGTCGGAGAGTTTCAAAATGGATGTAGAGATTCTGTCGCGCGTTCAGTTCGCGGTCACCATTGCCTTCCACTACATCTTCCCACCCATGAGCATCGGACTGGGTCTGCTGCTGGTGATCATGGAGGGGATGTATCTGAAGACCGGCAAGGAACTCTACCACCAGATGACCCGCTTCTGGGTCAAGATCTTCGGGCTGATCTTCGCGCTGGGGGTGGCCTCGGGGATCGTGATGGAGTTCCAGTTCGGCACCAACTGGGCGGAGTACTCGCGCTATGTCGGCGATATCTTCGGCGCCGCGCTGGCGGCCGAGGGGATATTCGCCTTCTTTCTCGAATCCGGCTTCCTGGCGATCCTGTTGTTCGGCTGGGATAAGGTGAAGCCGCGCACCCACTTCATCTCGACGGTGGCGGTGGCGGCGGGGGCGCACTTCAGCGCGATCTGGATCGTGGTGGCGAATTCCTGGCAGCAGACGCCAGCCGGCTATCACATCGTGGAGAAGGCCGGCGGCGGCGTACGAGCCGAACTGACGAGTTTTTGGGAAGCGGTGCTCAACCCGTCATTCCTCGACCGCATCAGCCACGTTTACATGGGGGCGTGGCAGGCCGGCGCTTTCCTGGTGTTGAGCGTCAGCGCTTTCTATCTCTTGCGGAGGAAGCACCAGGAATTCGCGAGGGCTTCGATCAAGATCGCGCTCGTGCTGGCGGTTGCCGCCTCGCTTCTGCAGTTGGTGACCGGGCACAGTAGCGGTGTCGGCGTGGCCGCGAACCAGCCGGCGAAGCTCGCCGCCTATGAAGGACACTTCGAGAGCGGGCCGGCGCCGCTGTACATCGCTGGTTGGGTCGACGAGGACGCGGGTCGCACCAACGGGATCGGGATGCCGGGCTTGCTGAGTTGGCTGGTCTACGGCGATGCCGACGCGCCGGTCACGGGTTTGGATGCCTTTGCCGAGGCGGACCGCCCACCGGTCAATCTCGTATTTCAAGCCTTCCATATCATGGTGGGGGTCGGCGTCCTGTTGATCGTGATCGCGCTGCTCGGCGCCGTCTATGCCTGGCGCGGGAAGTTGTTCGAGACCCGCTGGCTGCTCTGGATATTCGTGTTTGCCGTCCTCGGTCCGCAGATCGCCAACCAGCTGGGCTGGCTGTCGGCGGAGGTCGGACGTCAGCCGTGGATCGTCTACGACCTGCTGCGTACATCGGACGCGCTCTCGAACGTGGTGTCGGCGAGCCAGGTGCTGACCTCGTTGGTGCTGTTCGGGCTGATCTACCTGCTCTTGTTCACCCTGTTCGTCTATCTGCTGAACGAAAAGATCCAAGCCGGCCCGGGTGAGATTCCGGTCGAGGAAGGGAGGCGGGCATGAGTCTCGATCTGAATACTGTCTGGTTCATCCTGGTCGGCGTCCTGTTGGCCGGGTACGCCGTGCTGGACGGGTTCGACCTCGGCGTCGGGGCCCTCCACCTGTTCACCAAGTCGGACTACGACCGCCGTATCATGTTGAACTCGATCGGTCCCGTCTGGGACGGTAACGAGGTCTGGTTGGTGACCGGTGGCGGCGCGCTTTTCGCGGCTTTTCCAGAGGTGTACGCGAGTGCGTTTTCGGGCTTCTATATCGCGTTTATGCTCCTGTTGGTCGCGCTCATCTTCCGTGCTACGGCGATCGAGTTCCGTAGCAAGCGTGAGTCGCCGACCTGGCGCAAGGTCTGGGATGTGAGTTTCGCTGTCAGCAGCATCGTTTCGTCGCTCCTGATCGGCGTGGCGCTGGGCAACATTGGGCTGGGCATCCCGCTCGACGCCGCCGGTGAGTATCGGGGTGGCCTGTTAGGGTTGTTGCGTCCGTATCCACTGGTCGTGGGTTTGACCACAGTGGCGCTGTTCGCGATGCACGGTGCGATTTACGTGGTGATGAAGACCGAGGGCGAACTGCAGGCGCGGGTGCGGAGCTGGATTCCGCGTCTGATCGCGCTCTTCGTCATCGGGTACGTCTTCACAACGATGCTGACGCTTGTCTTGGCTCCACATATGCAGGAGACGTTGGTCGCTTATCCGGTGTTGTTCGTCGTCCCGCTGTTGAACGTCTTGGCGATCGCCAACATTCCACGTGAGATCTTCCACGGGAACGATTTCAGGGCCTTCCTTTCGTCCTGTGCTGCGATGGTCTTGTTGTTGGCGCTGTTCGGCATCGGCATGTTCCCGGACTTGATCTTCTCGAATCCAATCGCCGAGCACAGCCTCAACATCTATAACGCAGCGTCTTCGGTGAAGACCCATACGATCATGTTGATCATAGCGATCATCGGTATGCCGATCGTGATCGCTTACACGTTCAGCATATACTGGATATTTCGTGGCAAGGTTGAGCTTGATGCTATGAGCTATTGACGGAGGGCAACTTCGAATCGTCTAAGCGGCGGGTGCCACGATCCGTCGCGCATCATCGGTGTACGCGCCCGGCCTGATCAGTCGAGCCCTCGGAGCGCGAAGGTTGGAGCGCCCACTCCACCTGGATCTTTACCTGTGGGCCGACATCGCTGTCGGGATGGGCGGCGATCATGCGATCCGCAACCTGCAACGCTCGGCCGAAGTTGCCGCTCGCCACGTATTGACTGGCAAGCGCGTACAAGTAGTCGAGGTTGTCAGGCTCGATCTGCAGCGCCTTCAGCAGAGCGGTCTCGGCGGCGGCGTTCCGCCCCAGTAGCTGCTCCAGTCGCCCCAGCTCGTAGTGGACGCGCGACCTCTCCGGCATCGCCTGCGAGGCTCGCCGTAGGTGATCCGCTGCTTGCTGGTGGGAACCCATATCCACCAATGCCATCGCCAGCGCATACTCGACCTCGTGCAAGTTGGGATCATCCGCCAGTACATCGCGCAGCAAAGCCTCGACCTCCTCGTGTTCTCCCCGCGCGTTGAGCAGGACCGCGAGATTCATCTTGGCCGGGTAGAAGGAGTCGTCGATTTCGAACGCGGCGCGATAGTACGGCTCGGCGGCCGCCGTGTCGCGTAGGCTCAGGTACAGGTTGCCGAGATTGAAGCCGGCGAAGGGAAGATCGAGTGAACGCTCCATCGCCTGTGCGAATTCCAGCAGAGCGCCGTCTAGTGCCTCGCGTTGGTAGTCCTGCAACAGCCCGGCCGGCGATCCCGCGAGGCGAACCGCGGCCGTGAACCGGACGGAGCTGATCGCGTCCACCAAGAGCGGTGCGAGGAGGTCGGCCAGCTCAGTAGTCGTCTGCGCGTTCACGTGCTTCGCGGCCGCGAGGCGTACCAATGCCGCTGCGTCGGATAAGGCCCGCCTAAATGCCTCCTTGGTTTCCGCGCCAGGGTACGAATTCAGCAACGAGATTGCGGTGGCGCGGACGATCGGCGGATACAGGGTGTCGCCCGCCATGGCTACCAGGTCTGCCTGCGCCTCGGGGTCTTTCTCCCGCGCGGCGGCGAGAGTCAAGCCGTAGTGGGGCGGTTGCGCCTCACCGTACCAGCGACGGAAGTGATCGGCCGACCATTGTACGGAGCGGTCGTCGTGACAGCCGCTCGCTCCACACGCGTTGGGTACCCCGATCTCGAGCGTTAGATCGGGCCGTGGCACCTGCAGACTGTGATCGGCCCGGCGGTCGATCAGCATGAAGGGCGTCTCGGGCATGTGACACTTGACGCAGAGTGCGCCGTCGCTCGGTTCGCCTCGGTGAGTCTGCCTGTGAAAGTGGTGTTCGTAGACGTCGTAGGTGTTGGGGCGGTGACACCGCAGGCACAGCGCATTGCCGTCTTCGATAAGCTCGAGGCTGTGAATATCGTGGCAATCACCGCAGCGCACGCCTTCTTGATACATTTTGCTCTGCACAAAAGAACCGTAGTCGTAGACTTCCCCGAGGATCTGACCATCGGCGAAGTAGAGGTCTTCGGTTAGAAGCGATGGCACCAACGTCTCCAGGAGGTCCGTCTGCGTGTGGTCGTAGTCGCCCAGCTCGACGCGATGCGAGTGACACGGCGCGCATAACTCCACTTCCGCCTTCGCGCTCATGTTCGAGGTATTGATCAACAACTCGTAATTCTCGGCGGCGACGCGAGCCATGGCCGGGACCTCGGCCCACGCCACGTGGAGCGAGCCCGGACCGTGGCAAGCCTCGCAGCTCACATCGATCTCGGACCAGGTGGTTGAGTAGGTCCTCGATGGGAAGTCGTAGCGCTTGACGACATCGGTCGAGTGGCATTCCGCGCACATGCCGTTCCAGTTCTGACCGCCCTGTGTCCAGTGGCGCCAGTCATTCGGCGGGATCTCGGAGTTTGGATAGAGGTTGAACCAGCGGCCGCTCTCCGTGTCCCAGGCAACGGGGAACGCTTGCAGACGGCCGCCGGACATGGGGATCAGGTACTGCTGCAGTGGGTCGATTCCGATGGTGTGGGTGATCTCATACTCGACCGGTTCGCCTTCGGGGCCGGATGCGTGGACGAAGTACTTGCCGTCCCGTTTGTAGAATCTCGCGCTGATCTTGCCGTCATCGAAGCCAACGTCGTCGAAGTCTCCCAGCACGGTACTGTCGCTGGCAACCGCCATCGCCGCGTCATGGTCCGAGCCCAGCCATGCCTGGTCCGCCTCCTCGTGGCAACCGATGCAGGCCTCGCGACCAACGAACTCGGCCGGCGACGGATCGGTCGAGCGCCAGGCGGCCCGCGAGCGGCTCTCCTTCAGCGCGTGCAGCGGGACGCTGAGGACGATGACCGCCAGGGCGGCCAGCCCTGCGATCTTCCAAGCGAACGTGGAGCCGTTTGGCATCTTAGGCGCTGAGATCTCTTTCCCGCCACTGGCCGCCTGGGCCCGTCATACCTTGGTGACCTGTGCTTCTTCGAACGAAAGCCGCTTCTGCGGTTCGCTCGTGTCGATCTTCAGTATTCCGTTCTCGATCCGGATCGGGAATAGGTCGAGAGGCCGGGGGGCTGGCGCATTCACGACTTCGCCCTTCTCGTTGTAGGCCGAGGCGTGGCATGGGCAAACGAAGCGACCTTCCTCCTCGACCCAGGGGACGGTGCAGCCTAGGTGTGTGCATTCGCGCGAGAGGGCTAGGAAACCGCCGTCTTCCAGCCGCGACAGATAGAACTTGCCGCGCTGGAATGCGGTCACCGTGCGGGGCTCGTACCGCTCGGCGGGCCCGGCGATGACGATTCCGGCCTCCTCTTCGGGCGTCAGGCGCGGGCGGAGAAAGTTTACGGCGACCCAGACGAACTCCAGCACAGCCAGGCCGCCAAGCCCCAACCAGGCGAAGCGGAAGAATGTCCGGCGTGACGGTTCGGACACCGGCCTGGTATGCGGGCCTGCGAGCTCGGTCTTGGGAACCGCGGTCGATGGGCGCGCCTTCGCCGTCTGCGTCTCGAGCTTCTCGCGATCGGCATTCCCGGCTGCGTCACCGGCCTCGGAGACCGCAGGCGCTTCCACGCCCTCGGGCTGCGTCTCCCCCCTCTCCGGGCTGCTGCCCGGGCGCTGGCGCGAGCGCCGCTTACGTGATTTGCTCATCCTTCGCCGTAGAGATCATGGTCGAGTTCCGACGCCTCAAACTAGAGCCAAGTCAAGGCCATGCCAGGACCACGAAACAACACGCCTGTCACCGTCAGGACCACGAAGGCGACCATCAGAAGTACAAAGGACGCCTGTATCGCCTCGTCCTTCGAGGCGGATAACCGCCGTTTCATTGCCGTGTAGAACGCCCCAATCGCTGCCAAAAGGAGACCGGTCGGCAGCAAGCCGTTGCTGATTCCCGGGGGTACACCGGGCAGCCAGCTCGGCAGGTCGAGCCAATACTCGTCGAGCACTACGAGGACGGGGGTGACGACGAGGGCCGTGAGCGCCGCGATGATCGAGAGTCGGCGCCCACGTCGCGACATGAACCAGACACCTTCCGTATCGTCGTCGTATCTGAGGTACGGCAGCAGGGTTATGGCGACAACCGCCAGCAACGGGATGACGACGACGGCAAATAGAGGGTGGAAGTGAAGCAGTAGTTCCTGGATGCCGAGGAAGTACCATGGCGCCTTGGCCGGATTGGGGCTCATCCCTGGATTCGCCGCTTCGCCCAGCGGGGCATCGAAGAACAGGGCGAACAGCATGATGAAGGCGACGAGCAGTAGGGCGACGACCACCTCCCGCAGCAAGAGGTTCGGCAGCGAGAGCACGGTCTCGGGTCTTGTCTCGCGTCGTTCGCCGGGCGAGCGGGGGATGACGACGCCATGCGCTTTGCGTACGCGCCAGAAGTGCCAGGCCATCAAGAGAATGAACGCCACCGGGATGACGGTCGTGTGGAACGTATAGAAGTTTATGAGCGTCGCTTGTCCGATCTCCGGTCCACCCCGAATCGTGTTCTGCAGCCACTCGCCGAAAAAGGGAACGTAGCCGATCATGCCGATGCAGATCGTGATCGCCCAATAGGATAGCTGGTCCCACGGCTGTAGGTATCCGGTGAAGTTCGATATGACGACGCAGAATAGCAGGGCCAATCCAATGACCCAGTTGAACTGTCGCGGCGCGTGATAGCCGCCGGTGAAATAGACACGCAGCAGATGCAAGAACGTGATGAGAATCAGGAAGTTGGCGCTCCAATGGTGAACGTTTCTGACCATCTGCCCGAACATCACGCGGTTCTGCAGCATGAGAATCGAGTCGTAGGCGCCTTCGGGAGAGGGCTCGTAGACGAACATCAGAAGGACGCCGGTTGTCGCGAGCAGCAGAAACAGCACGAGCGACATGCCGCCCAGGCCGAACGTGTGGGTGTAGCGCAGCGACTTTCGCGGTAGGCGAAGCGGCCGAAGATGTAGAATCAGGTTATTGACCACGACCCACTTACGCTCGCGGTCGTCTCGCGGGAAGAAGGGCCCGCGGACTATCGAACGCCAGATGCGTCGAGCGAAGCTGGACTTCTCGGTGCTGCCCTGCGCCATTAGCGGATCCGTGGTCAACGACAGGTGATCGATTCCCGAGAAAGATCGTCCCGTAGCGGAGAGTGTTACGGATAACGATTGCGCTCAAATCCGTCAA
>JASFMO010000165.1:0-7252 GCA_050117535.1 Gemmatimonadales bacterium
TGCGGTCCCAGTAGGACTCGTGCGGGCCGCGGCCGTACCACTGGAGGTTGGAAAACTCCTTCGGCAGCGTCATCTGCATGCCGAAGCGGGGCATGCGGGGTAAACCTTCGTCGCGAGGCTCGAAATGGTTGTCGATGATGACCGACCCGTTCCCCAGAACCCTGTAGTGGGTCGAGTAGCTGGCGCGCCCGGCTTCGAGACGCGAGCGCGTCCGGATCCTCACTTCTTGGGGGCTCTCCTGGATGACGGCCACACTTCTCACGGTCCGTTGCTCGCCCGCTTTCCGCCAGATGGACAGTCTTCTTTGCCAACCGCCGCCGAAGTCGTTGTCGGTGGGCGCGCGCCAGAAGTTGGGTCGTGGACCGCCCAGGATGATCTCGGTTCCTCGATAAACCCAGTTGGTGATGACGCCGTGCGTTTTGTCGAAGCCGAGCGAGAAATTGTCGCCGTACACCGAGACCGAGGTGTCCGTCTCTTCGACACGGAGGGCCGGGAGCGATGCGATCGACTGTGCAGCCATGGGCGCTCTGATGGGCAGGCGCAGCTGCTCGAAAGCGACCTCGTGACCTGCGGGCACGAGGTCGGTTGCGGTTACAGTTCGGAAACTGAGGTTGAGATGGTACTCGGTGCCGGGCGTCGCCGTGATGGCCTCGAAGGGAATGACCAACTCGCGGCGTTCACGCGCCGCTATGTCCATGTCGGCGAGCAGACCGGATTGTTGAGCGACCCCGTCCGCTATGACCGTCCAGTGCAGCGCGAGGCCATCCAGCCCGCTAAAATCGTAGCGATTGTGAACCGCGATTCGCCCCGTTTCGAGATCGACAGGCTCGACGCGGATGTATTGGTATACCTTCTTCACTTCGTAGAGTGAGGGGTTGGGCCGGCGATCCGGTTGCACGACGCCATTGATGAGAAAGTTGCGGTCGCTTGGGGTGCCGGGGGGACCGAAGTCGCCCCCGTACCCGAAGATGGTGTCGCCCTTTCCGTTGGTGGTAAGCAAGCCCTGGTCCACCCAGTCCCAGATGAAACCACCCTGCAGGTTGTCGTAGCGATCGATGATCTCCCAATAGTCGAAGAAGTTGCCGACGCTGTTCCCCATGGCGTGGGCGTATTCGCACATGATGAGCGGCCGGTCGTGATACCGTTCGGCGTAGTCTACCAGGTGCTCGAAGCCGGCGTACATGGGTACATAGATATCGGTATTCCGATCGAGCAGAGCGCGCTCGTACTGGACGGGGCGTGAGGCGTCGCGCTCCTTTATCCAGTTGTAAGTAGCGTAGAAGTTGACGCCGTTACCGGCCTCGTTGCCCAGCGACCAGATGATGATGGACGGGTGGTTCTTGTCCCGCTCGACCATGCGGATCGTGCGATCGAGGTGGGCGTCCAACCAGGCCGGATCATTTCCGAACGTCGTGTCAGGATGGTAACCGCGGCCGTGCGACTCGATGTTGGCCTCGTCTACGATGTAGAGGCCGTATTCATCGGCCAGCTCATACCAGCGGGGGTCGTTCGGATAGTGGGAGGTGCGAACGGCGTTCAAGTTGAACTGCTTCATCAGCTGGATATCGAGGAGCATCATGTCTTCCGACACCACGTGGCCCGTCATCGGATCATGTTCGTGGCGGTTGACGCCTTTGATAGTCACCGGCACGCCGTTGACTTGCAGTAGACCCTGCTTGATCTCGACCGTGCGGAAGCCGACTCGGGAGGTGACGACCTCGACGGTGGTGCCGTTCGCGTCGATCAAAGACAGGAAAAGCGTGTAGAGGTTCGGGGTCTCGGCGGTCCACTTCGCGGGGTCGGGGACGGATTGCCGGAAGTCAAGTTCGACTTCCGCGCTGGGCCCGGCGTCGAACTCCTGTCTCACGGCGCCGTCGGGAAAGACCGAGGTGCCTCTGCCATCGAGCAGCTCGGCCTCGATTTCCCACCCGCTCACCGACTCCTGACTGTAGTTCCGAATGTTCGCCGTCACCCTGAGGATGCCGTCGCGATATCCGTCATCCAGGTCGCCAACGACAAAGAAGTCGCGCATGTGCACTCGCGGCGCGGCCCATAGGTAGACGTCCCGCTCGATGCCGCTGATGCGCCAAAAGTCCTGGCACTCGAGGTAGCTTCCGTCACTCCAACGGTAGACTTCGACGGCGAGCGTGTTGTCACCCGTCCGGACATAGGGCGTGATGTCGAACTCCGCGGGCAGCTTGCTGCCCTGGCTGTAGCCCACCCGCTCGCCGTTGATCCAGACGTACATGGCAGATTTAACGGCCCCGAAGTGGATGAATATCTGGCGCCCTTCCCAGGTGTCGGGGATGTTGAAGGCCCGCCGGTACGAGCCCACCGGGTTGTAGTCGTGATGGATATAGGGTGGGTTCTCCTCGAACTCGTAAGGTTGGTTTAGGTAAATGGGCACACCGTACCCGTTGGTTTCCCAGTTGCCGGGTACCGGGATCTCGGCCCAACCGCTGTCGTCGTAGCCCTCGCGGTAGAAGTCAACCGGTCGGTTTGCTGGCCGGCGCACCCAGTTGAACTTCCAGCGACCGTTCAGCGACTGGAAGTACCTCGAGCCGCTGCGATCACCGTCCCTCGCCAGCGCCAGAGACTCGTACGGAAACAGCGTCGCGTGGGGGGGCTCCTTGTTCACGGAGTACAGGGCTGGGTTCTCCCAATCCGGCACATCCTGCGCGATGACAGGGGTCGGCCGGACGGTCGTGAGGACGATCACGCAGACCGGGACTGCGAACGCGTAGTAGAGACGTGCCGGGTGCACTGTTCCCCTCCTTCGAGACCGGGCACCGGCCTCGGGCCGGCGCGGGCGGACCCTGTTTGCGGTCGGCAAGATCGCGTGGCGACTGCCGTCCGGGGTCCAATGGACGTAGTGATATCGGATCGAGGCTCGTGAGCCGGGGTGTGAAGCCCAGCTCACAGCGGCACGGACTTGGGCGAACGCCGTCAATATGGCGGCAGCGGCGCTCCGGCGCGACCGGCAACCGCGGGCGGCATCCGAAGGTGTCGAGACCCGTCGCGCCAGCGCGAATTCGGCCGGAGAGAAGCACCCTTTTCCAAGTGCGTGGTTATTTGTAGTGTCAGACGGACTGTAAGCGACAGACGAACAGGCTCACGAGCGGTGTGCCGTCGAGAGGCTGCCGCCGGATGAACGGAGTTCCAGCAAGATGAAAGGCGCTACCGTCGGCTCGCCCAGTGCCCGGTCGGTCCTGGAAATCGAGGGCTCACGAGAGCGAGAGCAGATGCGCACGCTGGTTGTTGAGGACCCCAACGACCTCGCCGTGCTCCTGGCTGACAGGATTGTGGAAATCATTCAGCGCGAGACGGCCTACAAGGACCGCTGCGTTCTCGGGCTGGCCACGGGGAGCACGCCGATCGGGATCTACCGCGAGTTGATCCGTCGTTACGAGGCCGGCGAGGTCGACTTCTCAAAGGTCGTGACGTTCAATCTTGACGAGTACTACCCCATGTCGCCGGACAGCATCCACAGCTACCGGCGCTACATGATGGAGAACCTCTTCGAGCACGTGAACATCGACGTGGCGAACGTCAATATCCCGGATGGCAGCGTTCGGCGTAGCGATCTGGGGAGACATTGCCGCGAGTATGAGGATGCGATCAAAGCGGCGGGCGGCATCGACTTCCAGATCCTGGGTGTCGGAAGGAGCGGTCACATCGGTTTCAACGAGCCGGGCTCACCACCGGATTCTCGGACGCGATTGGTCACTCTGGACACGATTACGCGTAAGGATGCGGCGGCGGACTTTTTCGGCGAGGACAATGTCCCGCTGCAGGCGATCACGATGGGGATCGCGACGATCCTCGAGGCTCGCGAGATCGCGCTGATCGCGACCGGCGAACACAAGGCGCCCATCGTGCGACGCGGTGTCGAGGGGCCGATCTCGACCGACGTTACAGCGACCTATCTACAGCAGCATCGTGACGCGACCGTCTACCTGGATCTGCCAGCGGCCGGCGATCTGACGCGGATCGATACGCCTTGGGTGCTTCAGAGTGTCGATTGGACGCCCGAACTGACCGAAAGGGCGGTGGTGTGGCTGGCGGAAGCGACCGGCAAGGCGATTCTGAAACTCACCGCCTTCGACTATCGGGAGAATCACCTCAGCGCTCTGTTATCGAAGTACGGGTCGGCGGGCGTTGTCAACGGAGAGGTCTTCAATCGTCTGAGGGAGAAGATTCGGGGGCGGGCTCTGCTGCCCCAAGGTAAGCGTGTGCTGGTCTTTTCGCCTCACCCAGACGACGACGTGATATCGATGGGTGGCATTCTTCGGAAGCTCGTCGAAAACAGCAATGAGATCATCGTCGCTTACATGACCAGTGGTAACATCGCTGTGTTCGACCACGACGTGCGCCGACACCTCGATTTCGTCGAGCGGTCGGCGGTCGCGCTTGGGCTCGATGAAGAGCACGTCCACAAGGTCCGCTGCGAGATCCTGGATGGCTTCGACCGCAAAGTGCCCGGTGACGTAGACTCGGAGCAGGTGCAGAGCCTGAAGCGGATGATCCGGGAGTCCGAGGCGGTCGCCGCCATCATCGACGTCGGTTTGCCGGCATCGGCGGGCCGGTTCCTGAACCTGCCGTTCTACCGCACGGGCGAGGTACGCAAACGCCCGATCAGTGAGGATGATGTCGAAATCGTCCTGCAGCTAATGGATGAACTCCGGCCGGACCTTGTGTTCGTCGCCGGTGATATGTCTGACCCGCACGGCACTCACCGGCTCTGCAAGGCGGCCATCGACCTAGCGCTCGTGAAGTATGAAGGCCCGCAGCCCGAGGTCTGGCTTTACCGCGGGGCTTGGCAGGAGTGGCCGCTGACGGAAGCCGATGTTCTGGTGCCGCTGTCTCAAGAGGAGTTGAGCAAGAAGATCCTCGCGATCTTCAAGCACCAGTCACAGAAGGACGTGGCACCGTTCCCGGGTGGCTACGACGAGCGTGAGTTCTGGCAGCGCGTCCAGGCCCGAAATCTGTCGACGGCGCAGGAAGCGGACCGCCTGGGGCTGCCCGAGTACTACGCCATGGAGGCGTACCGCTTGGAGGCGGCGCACGCTTGATCCGTTGCAACCGGTGCCGGGGTCAGGGTGTGACTCGGGGCCGGTGGCGCTAGTTGAATCGTCGCGAGCATCCTCGCCTGCCGAATTTACACAGGGTCCCGACTCGATCCCGATCGAAAGGTCGTGCCAGGCAGAGGGAGGACTCCGAAGCCGCGACAACTAGGTCGATCGGCATGGTTGGCTGATCGCCGGGACCGATGACGGTCAGCGGTCTTCCCCGCGTCTCTCGTCGGTCTCAGCCAACTTGAAGCGAACGCTGACGATGTAGGGCTCCTCGCCTTCCTCCCAGTGCCCGTAGGTCGTAACGACGAAGGTGCCGTTGGGAAGTAGCACGACCCCGGGATAGGCCGCATCGGCTCGATACTTGTTATCCAGCAGCCGGATGCGGTACTCCCCTTCGCGTCCGTAAACGATGTCCTCGTAGGTCCCGACCCAGCCGACCCAGTCTCCCCAGGTGGGGCTGCCGCGCGCCATGTCGCGGAAGGAGACGAAAAGCCGGCCGTCGGGAGCGTACCGCGCCGTGTGCCGGTCGCCTGTGAGTGCGGCGGGCAGCTCGATCGGTTCGGACCACGTTTCGCCCTCGTCGTTCGAGAAGACGACGAACGAATTGAAGCGGCGACTGTTCTCGCGGAGCAGCAGCGCGATCTGTCGACCGTCGGGTGAGCGGACGAGGCCCGGCTCGCAGAGATGCGCCTCGGGGTGCTCGGTGACCAGCTGTGGCTCGCTCCAACGGAGTCCCCCGTCCCCCGAGATAGTCTTGAACACCCGGAACTCGCTGCGCTCGCCGCTACCGGTGAGAAAACGCCCGTCGTCGTGAAAGAGGGCCACGTAGTCGCCGCTGGCCAATCGCTCGACGGATGCCATGGCCACGATGCCGCCGAAGTCCCCGATGGGCTTGAGCGGCGTCCAAGAGGCGCCGTCGTCTTCCGAGTACGCCATACGAATCGGGTAAAGGCCTGAGAACACGACCAGCCGACTCGCGCCATCGTGATCGATCAGCTGGTAGAGCGTCGGCACCTCCTGAGACGTGGCCCAGTTCTCCGGCAGGGGCAACCGCTCGCTCCAGGTCAGGCCTCCATCGCTGCTTCGCTTCATCACGATCGCGCCTCTACCATGTCCCTTCGGATAGACGGCGATGATCGTTTGCCCGTCCTCGAGTAGCACGGTTGTCGGATGGCCGAGATACTGGCCTGGCTCCCTATCTACGATCACCTGACGATGGGTCTCGTCGGCCAGGTCGATTAGCGGAATGGTGAAGCTCGGTTCTGCCTCCTGTGCCGGCAGCGGCCCCCATGTCAGCAGGGTGATAACGGATGCCAACTGGACTCTCCACATGATGTCCCCTCGCTTCCGAAGGCCTGTCGACGTGTGAGGTTGCAGGTACCGGCATCGCGCCTCGGCGATGCTTCAGCGCCAAACTAGTCGTTCTCTGACCCCATGCCACCGTCCGCGGTTCGACGCCTGGCGGCGCTCCGGCGCGGCCCGAGGTGCTGAAGTGGTGCTTGCCTTCCCGCGTCATACAGCCGGTTGCGGCGCGGGCGTCGGGGTTGATTAGATTACTCCCGGGAGAAGGAACGTCCCGTGCACGTCGACTGGAGGTCTGATGAACGACCAAGGACCCGGAACAGATTCTGCCAAGATCGCGATGACCGCCCGCGTCATCCATGCCGCTATCAGCGGCGGTGTCGTGATCGTATTCGCCGTGTTCCTCTATCTGCGGAACCAATCGAGCCTCCAGCTCGCGTCCGAGGCCGGTCAAACGCTCCGCATCGTCGGGTACCTCCTGTTGGCGGGTGGGGTCCTGGCCAGCGGAATGTTGCGGGGTCGCGTCGCCCCACGGCGTCGAGGCGCAGACCTGGACGAGTGGTGGACAAACAACTTGCCGCGAGCAGTCATCGTTTGGGCGGTCGCCGAAGGTGGAGGCCTAGCCGCCATGGTCATGGGCTGGCTGACCGGCGACACGACTCTGCTGGCCTTGGGAGCGGCGCTGCCGTTGGCGCTGTTGTTCACCAGTCGCCCAAGTCGGCTTTCGAGCGAAACCTGAGGGGTTCCAACCTTCTTCTTGGCCGGGGTATCTCAATCCGGTGGAAGGAGGGTTGGCCTGGAGAGTGGCGAAACTGAGCCAGAGTCGAGAGGCCAAGCCGGTGGATGCGGGCGATGCGGTCTTGGCCGCGGCCGGC
>JASFMO010000166.1:0-7209 GCA_050117535.1 Gemmatimonadales bacterium
CGGCCTCGAAGTCGTAGTCGTCGATGCCCCCGAGGTCGACCTCATCGTGCCCCTCGATGTCGATGCGGAGGCTGCCGCGACCCCGCGTCTCGAGATAACTGCTGGTAAGGCGGAACGCATCTTCGTCGTAGGTCGAGTTGAGACGGTAGAGTAGCCTGTCCGGCCCCTGACCCAACTCGAAACGGCCGACCGCGTAGTGGATCTTCACGTCCAGGAAGTCCTGCCCGCGGAGCTGGCGTGACTTGGCTACCGTCTTCCAACTCTGTGCGAGACCCGGTTCGACGAATCCGGAGGTCAACGCCAGCGCCAGGAGCGCGAGGACCGCGATCCTAGATCTCATCGCTCATCTCCTCCGGGCGCCGCTGAGCCCTGGCCCGTGCCGCGAACGGTGCTCTGTCCTCGGCGATCGAATCGGCCGGCAACTCCGGCAGCTGTCCCGGACGCGCGTAGGTCCGCCGCGTACCCGCCCGAGACAGCAATGCGGCTCCCATGCCCGACGTCGCCGCCACCCACGTGAGGATCCAGGCGGAGGCAATCAGGAGATCGTGCGCCCAACCGAGCAGCGGATAGGCCATCTGGGTCATCGCCGCACCCGCGAAGAGGGCTAGAAGAACGCCCAATCCGTTCAACACGTAGTAGTAGGAATTCGAGCGCCGCAACCGACTCGGCCAGGTGAAGCGGTGGCGCGTCAGGTTCTCACCGGCGGCGTGGGCCACGCCGATGTAACCCAATAGCCCGAGTAGGCCGAAGCCGAGTGCGTAGAACGGCACGGCTATCGCCGTCACAATCAGAACCGTCAGCACCAGTCCGATCGGCAGGAAGAGGATCTCGGCCGCTAAGCCGGCCAAGAAAGAACGACCGAAGCTGTACGAGACGGTGTCGCTGACGGTCTCCAGCTGGTTACGGAAGAAGTAAACGATGATCGCGCCCAGGAACCCGAACAGCAGGTACATCGCGATCGTCTTGGCGAGCGAGCCGAGGCCGTTCCACAGGTTGCTGACGAGAGGCGGTCGCCCGCCGCGTATGTGTACTCGGGGGGGTCTGGGCGCAACGACGATGGGCGCGAAATGACCGGCCTCGCGCAACCCGCCGACAACGGTGCCCTGATTCTGAATGTCCGCGTCGATGGCTACGACTTCACCTTCGATGCGACCCGTAGGTGCGATGAGGAGCGAGCCCTCGGCTACGAGTACATTGCCGGTAACCGTACCGGCCAAGACGCCATCCGTCTCGACCAGGATCAAGGTCTGGTCAAGCTCGGCGCCCTCGGGTAGCAGGTACTCGTCGGCCTCCAGGACGATGCGCAGTGGAGAGTCCAGATCGCTTTTGAGCACACGCGCGAGTTCGGGCGCCAGGCCGATTCGGCCCAAGGAGGCCCCCAGCCCCTCGAGATTGCCAAGTTCTACCACCAGGCCGCCGTCAACGAGTTCCTCCGCGATCTGTGCCGTCACGGCTGCGGTCGCCGCGGCGCTCGCTGCCTCAGCGACGGCTTGCGCCCACTCGGTCGCGGCTTCGGCCGATTCCTCGCTCGCCACGGTGGCGGCCAATTCCGCGGAGACCTCGGCGAGGTAGGGAGCCAGCCCCTCGAGAATCGGGGCCAGCGCCGCCTCGTCCGACCCCAGGTCCGCGTCGGCGAAGCTGGTCAGGGCGTCCAGGATCTCGCCATCCGAGGCTCCCCGCAAGAAGTCGCGCCAGGCCCTCTCCAACGCGCCGCCGGGCTGATAGTTGCCCGCTTCCTTGCCGTCGATGTAGACGGTCCCGTCCAGCAGTTGAACCTGCCGTGAACGGCCATCGGCGAGCTCGAGGCTCAGGGTCGCCTCATCCGCGCTGAGCACCACCGCCGTCTGGACGATCTCATCCACCGCCTGTGCCGTCTGCGCAGCCAACGGCGCTGGCATGAGCGCGCCGATCAGCAACAGAGCGGCAAACCGCATGTGCTTAAGCATGTGCGTCCACCCTCGGAGGTTGATAGCCGACGACGCGATAGAGGGTCCAGATCGCGAGTCCGGACAACGCCGTCATGAGGGCTAGGGCGCCCGCGACACCCAACCCGGGGATTGAATTGCTGAAATCTGACCACCACTCAGCGAGCCCGCTGATGTGGAGATAGGCGACAACGTTGATCGCTGCCCCGACCATATACTCCTTCAGTTGGCCGACGAAGCGAGCGAGAAGTAGTGCCAACGGAACGTCGACAGTCTTCTGTAACCAGGCAGCACCACCGACAACGGTCAGCGTCCAGGCGCCGATCACCGCCGCGGCGACACGCGGAGCCCGCTGGGCCCACCGCACCGCCAGAGGCGCCACCTCGGCTCGCTTCTGCGCCGGAATGCGGACCCGTCGCAAGACGCGGTCATCGAAGTTGGAGGAAGGCTCGACCCCTCTCAGCGAGGCGAGGGACAAGAAAAAACCCCTCCACTCAGCCGCCTGGGCCCGGCAAGTCGCGCATGCCCGAAGGTGGCTGTCAATGGCCTGGATGTCCTGGGCCTCGGCCTCATTGGCCGCCCACAGCTCCAAGGCCAGCTCGGAGAGATGTCCCTTAGTAGTCCAAGTTTTCATTTTCACCTGCCCGCTGTAACCCCCTACGCAGGAGCCTTGCTCCAGGTTTCAACCGAGCAGTCAGCTCCCGCAAGCGCTTTCCGTACAAGCACTTAGGGCTCCTCTCGCAGATGGCCCAGCATCTCCCTCAGCTCGGCCCGCGCCCGGTGAAGAAACGTCTTCACCGTCCCAATCGGTACCTCCATGATCTCGGCGATCTCCTCGTACGGCCGGTTCTCGATATGGCGGAGAATGACGGCCGTGCGGTACTCCGCCCGCAGCCGGGCGATGGCCTCCTCTATTTCGCCGCCCAGTTCTAGGGCAAGCATCTCCTGCTCGGGTGACTCGTCGCGGGATTCGAGGACGATCCGTGTCTCCTCCTCACGCTCGGCATCGGCGGCGTGGGGCGAACCATGGATGGACACGGTGGGAAGCCGCGCCCGCCGTAGGTGGTCGATAGCGTGGTTGTTAGCGATCTTGAACAACCAGGACGAGAAGCGATAGTTGGGATTGTAGCTGTCCAGGTTGTTGAACGCCTTGACGAAAGACTCTTGCGCCAGGTCCTCGGCTTGTTCACGATCGCCGATCATTCGGTAAATGAGGGAGAATACCGGGCGTCGAAAGCGCTCGAGCAGTTCGCCGTAGGCGGATTCGTCGCCCTCGAGCGCCCGCACGACGAGTTCCTTGTCGTCGACCTCACGCGCTTCGCGTACCTGCGGGCGGCCGCCCGGCCCCAGGTCGGCCCCGGGTCTTCGCTCGCGATTCAACGGGTTGCCGCGCGGTTCCTGCTCCGATATGTTCGCCGCCGAATATGACCGCCTCTCAGCAACAGTCCTCCACTCCTTTGGGCATCGAAGGTGCGAACGAGCGTGGGCGAGCGGTTCGCCAGATGTTCTCCGCCATCGCGCCGCGCTATGATCTGCTCAACCATCTTTTGAGCCTCAACCTTGATCGGTGGTGGCGCCGCCGCGCGGTCGACCGCCTAGACTGGAGTAACAGACCGGGCGGACGCTACGTCGACCTATGTGCTGGCACCTTCGACCTGGCGCTGGACCTGGCTCGGCGGCCCGGCTTCGTGGGGCATGTCGTTGCCGTCGACTTCTCCCAGCCCATGCTCCGTCAGGGTATGTCGAAGATCCAGAGCCAGCCGATCGCACCAGCTTGCGGCGACGCTCTACGCCTGCCGCTCACGGCACGAGCCTTCGACGGCGCGATGGTCGCCTTCGGCTTGCGCAATCTCGCCGACATCGATGATGGCCTCCGTGAGATACTGCGGTTGCTGCGTCCCGGCGGCCAAGTCGTCATCCTCGATTTCGCTATGCCGACGCGAGGCGTGTTTGGGAAGCTGTATGGCTTCTATTTCACGCGCCTCTTGCCGGCAATTGGGCGGCTCGTCTCGAAACATAGCTATGCGTACAACTACCTTCCAGAGTCGGTGCTCAGCTTCGCGTCTCCGGCGGATCTCGGGGCCCGAATGATCGCCGCTGGATTCGCCGATGTGGAGTGGAAGCGCATGACCGCCGGTGTAGTCTGTCTCTGGTGCGGTAGGCGGCCGCGAGTATCGTAAGGCGACTTGACGGATCGCGATTAACTCGCGAAGTTGTTGTCGGCGAAGTTCTTACCAACTCCCCCACCTTTGCGTCCGGCCGATCTCAGCGACACCTGGAGGGCAGCAGTGGCTGAATCCAGTTGGACGGCCGTCGATCTGCGTCGGCTCCTCTACGCCGTCGTCGGCGGTATCACCGGCATCGTCATTCTGGCGTTCGCCGCCCTGGCTTGGAGTTCCGCGGCGCGTTGGGTGGAGCCGACGGTCGAGCGCCAGCTCTCCGAGCGGAGCGCCGCCGCGGCGTCCTTGATCGAAGGCTTCCTCGCGAGCGCCAGCGGAGAGGCGAAGCTGCTGGCCGCGTCTCCGACGATCGTGGGCGCTGCAGCAGAGGGCTCTCGCCTCGCCCGGGCGCGCGGGCTTGGCGAGTTGTCGCCTGAAGAACTCGAGACGCGTTTGAAGAATACGGGTACTCGGTACGTAAGCCGTGAGGCGGAGAGCTACCTGAGAAAAGTCCTGCCCGAGACCCGCTTCGCCGCACTGCGCGTGACCGATCGATACGGCGTCGTCATAGCGAGCAGCGACGCGGTGTCGGAACCTGTGAAGAGTGACGAAGCTTGGTGGGCTGCCGCCGCGAGGGGGATTGACGGCCCAGCGACGGTCGTACACGACCGGGCGGAGGGCCTCGCAACGCTTCCCGTCGCGTACGGCGTTCGGGATGCGAACGGGGCCACGACGGGTGTGTTGAATGCCGTCGTCGATTTGCGGCGGCTGCAGGCGGCCGTGTCAGGCCTGGCCGAAGGTTGGGGATACCTGCAGCTCATCGACGATGCGGGTTTGCTGATCAGCGATCCGCACGAGGCGCATGTCTCGAGCCGGCAGGCCGATCCTGCGACGCTGCAGGAGGGCCGGGTGATCCACTCGGTGGGGCCAGACGGTGAACCGGTCGTCGGGATGGTGAGGCGGCTGCTCGAGGGTCGCTGGAGGGCGGTCTATTGGGTATCCGAGAGGCAAGCCTACGAATTGCTCGAGGCGGCAAGACGCGCGATTGGAATCGGACTGTTCATCGCGCTTGTCACGGCGCTGGTGGGGATCGTCATTGCGGGCAGCTGGGTTGCTCGAGAGATCGGGCGCCCGGTGAAGATGGTGGCCGAGGCAGCGGACCGGGTCGGCGGGGGCGATCTGCGCATCAGCGTCGGGAAGGTGGGGAAGGGCGAGGTGGTGAAGTTGTGTGAGGCGGTACAGCGGATGGTCGATCGGCTCCGAGAACTGGTCGGCTCGCTGCGAGAAGCCAGCTACTACACGCAATCGCGGAGCCAGGAGATAGCCGGCGCCGTTACACAGCTGTCGGCGGGAACGGAGGAGATGACGACGACCCTCTCGCGGCTAACGGGCGAGGCCTCGCAGCACGCCGATACGATACAGGAGATCGATGCCCGCATGAGCGCGTTGGGCGCCGCCGCTCGTGATCTCGCGCGGGGCGCGGAAACGGCGAAGGAGCGCAGCCGTGAGTTGCGCAGCCTGGCGGAGGGGAGCCGCGAGCAGCTGAGGGAGAGCCGCTCGCAGGTAAACCAGATGGCCGAGCGTTCGACGCTGGCGACGTCCCGCCTCATCGACTTCATGAACGCTTCGCGGCAGTTTGGCGAGTTCGTCGACCTGATTCAGCAGTTTGCCCGTCGCACGAATCTGCTGGCTTTGAACGCGGCGATCGAGGCCGCGCGTGCGGGTACCGAGGCGCGCGGCTTTGCCGTCCTGGCGCAGGAGATTCGCAAGCTGGCGAGCCAGGCGGGTCAGGCGGCGGACCGAGCCGAGGAGACCACCAAAGAGGTACTTGGCCAACTGGAGGGTGCGCGTCTGGCGGTCGAGGAGACGCGTGAAGCGACACAGGCGATCGGCATAGTCGTGGAGTCGCTCGACGAGAATTTCGATCAGGTCGCCAGCGCGACGGGCGAGACGGAGGGGTGGGCGGACCGTGTGGCGGACGTGAGCGCCGACGTGGATAGCAGCGTTCGCAGCACAGCGGACCTTCTGTCGGCTGTGGCGGGAGGGTTCAGCGATTTCGCAGCGGCGATGGTGGAACTGGCCGCCGGTATGGAAGAGCAGAATGCCTCGACGGAGGAGATCGCCGGTGCTGTGAATGCGCTAAACACCTCGGCGTGGGAGCTGGCCGGTATCACGGACGTGTTCGTCGTCGACTTCGAGAGGGGATTGCCACGGGTAGAGGTCGAGCCGCCGGCGAAGCCGAAGGGACGCGACCTGTTGGAGGTCGCTGCGCTGTGATGACGATCGCGACGGGAGAAAGAAGCCGGACTGTCCTGAGGAACCAGTCGCGCGCTCGAGCGCGGGAGCGCCAGCCGTTTGCCACCGCTCTGGCATGGGGCACCGCTGTGGCCCTCGTGCTGAGTATGCTGGCCGGTATACTGCGCGTCTGGCTGTGGATTCTGGCCATCGAGCCGCTGGCGCTGGGGTTCGTGGTGGGCGAGGCGGCGGCCGTCCCCTCCTCGGTCAGACATCGCCGGCCTCCGGTTTGGAGCTACGCGTACGTGTTTCTGCTGGGCTGTGGCGGTTACCTGCTTGTACACGTGTCGCACTGGCTGGCTGTCGATGGCTTCGTGTTTACCAGCTCGTTTGTGAACTTCCTTTCCAGTACACCGTCGTCCACGGGCGCGCCGTTCTTCCAAAGCGTGGACCTGGCCAGACAGATCTCGCTGGCGACGGGCGGTGCCACTGCTCTGAAGTACTGGTTGTGGGCCGTGGAGGGTTTGCTGATGGGGACGGCGGCTGCGCTGGCGTATCGGGGCGGTTCGATCCGCAGACTCAAATCGTAGGATGCCCAGGCGTACCGCACCGGCCGAGACTGGCGTCGGACCTGCCCGCTGGGTGGTACCGCGGACGGGCGACGAATGAGCGACAGGATGCTGATCGGTCTGATCTCGGACACGCACGGGCTGCTGCGTAACGAGGTCTATCGTGTCTTCGAGCACGTCGATGCGATAGTCCATGCGGGCGATGTAGGCGACCCCTCGATTTTGACGGAGCTCGAGGTGATCGCGCCCGTGCACGCCGTCTTCGGGAACGTCGACGGGCTAGATCTCCGCGAGCGGGCTCGGGAGACGGTCGAGCTGGAG
>JASFMO010000167.1:0-7177 GCA_050117535.1 Gemmatimonadales bacterium
GCGTTGGTCGAGCACTGGGTAGCGAAGCGCGTGCGGTCGCCGCTCCTCGATGTGGACGTTAAGGATTGGGCGCTGGACGCCGCCGACGGCTTCGCAGAAGGAGGTTCGCGAGCGGTTCGACGAATCGATCCGTTGGGTGGGCGTCGAGAAAAGCTGGGTACGGATGGTGAAGATCGGCCGCTTTCTCTACGTGGTTCGCCAGGTGGAAGTTCCGTCCAGCTTTCACTTGCAGCGGGTGAGCGAGTTGGATGAGACCAGAACGCGCATCGCGAAGGCTCTCGCGGACATCCATCCAAGGCAGGTGCTCGACAGGGTGTTCACCGAAGACGAGCCGTGGACGAAGTGGCGGACAGGCGGCTACCTCTCGATCCGATAGAGTATGTCGCCGCTGTCCCGCGATCCGGTTTCGGCCTGCAGCGTCAGCTTGCGCGAGATGAGGTATCGGACTCGGATCACGTCGATGGGCTCGAATAGGCCCGTGCCGTACGCCACGTACAGTTTGGGCGACAGATATTTACCGGCGTAAAACGCGGCGTCCTGTTGTCGGGCGCCGGCCTCGATGCGCGCGTCGTCCAGCCCGACTTGCGAGGCCATGCTCATCGCCAGGATGTTGCCGCCGAGAATGGCTGCGGCGCTACCGGCCTGCGCTTGCTGTGCGCTTGAACCTTGCTCGGCCGATCGCCCGAACAATACGTACGAGAGGACGGCCGACTCGGACATAGCCGGGTCCGACCAGACCTGCAAGTCGGGCGACTTCAAGGTCCCTCCGATGAGGAATCCGGCCCGGGTTCCGTCTGTCGCGCGACGATACGCACGCACGCTCAAACCGGGATCGTCGATCGGGCCGGCGAAGATCAGCCGGCCGGGGTCGATGGTCAGGTTCTGGCCGTAACCTCTGTATACGCCTTCTCTCAGCACCAGCTCGCCCCGGCCTTGCGTGGGAGTCCCCGGCTGCTCGATCAGCTGGAGCGTTCCTTCGACGTTCGTCGTGAAACCGAATCCCTTGAAGAGAATCTCGCCACCGAGGGCGAGGCGGATATTCGCGGTTACGTCCATCGGCCGTCGGGGTTCCGACTCGGTCCCCAACCGCACGACATCGTCCGATACGCGGACGGCACTTTCCGGAATCTCGATGATCTCGATCGTCGCGCGCGGAATCGCTACCTCACCCGTGACGTCGACGGTCGTACCGGTCCAGAGCACCTGCAGGTCGGGAGACACGACCAGTGTGGTCTGGTCCCCCTGCATCGCCAGGAAGCGCTCGCCGCGAATCGCCAGGTGCCCCGGGTTTTCCTGCGAGGGTATGATCGGGGCGTCACCTTCAATCAGTATTCGTCCGTCACCCGATGTCAGGCCCCCCGTGATGTCAAGGGTCCCTTCGGGGCCGGCTGTCGCTTGGAGCTCGATCTCTCGGAGTTGGATTCCCAGCGACGGGACATCGGTTTGTCCGCTGATGGTGTACTGTCCGGATATCACCGGTTTGGCCACCGTCCCGTGGCCGGCGAGATCTACGGCTAGTCGTCCTCGGGTGCCGGAGAATTCCCAAACCACCGCATCGATCAAACTCAAGTCGACCCCGCCGCTCAGCTCGGCTTCCATAATCTGAGAGCCGATCGGCTGGGCGATGTTGGTATACTCTGGCAGACTGACCTGACTCGATAGAGTTAGGTGTGGGGCGCTGTCGGGCCGTGCCCCAGCAAGGCTGGCCTGGGCCCGAAGGCCGTCGCTATCCAGGCGCATCCGGATCGAAGGCTCGACGAACTGCAACGTGCGGACTTCGTCCTCGAGGGTGCGCACCAAGGCCGCCGTCTCGGGGACCAGGTCGAACTGGGCGCTCAGTTGCCCGTCGGGTGCGGAGGCGGCGGCGAGCGACCCACCCAGGGAGCCGTCAAGAGACAAGTCTTCCGGCAGGAACCGGTCGAACGCGGAGAGGGGTAGCGCCTCGATCACAACCGAAAGGTGCCATTCATCGCGGATCGCGTCGCCGAGCCCCTCCGAGGCCGCCTCCCGCCTCAACGCGTCGATGGGTGGCAGGAATGCGTGGCCCGAGACCGTGCCCGGCCGGCCTTGGCCGGTGTCGGCAAACTCGAAGGCAAAATCGCTTGACAAGCTGTCGGCGAGGGCGCGAATCGCGAGGCTGCCCCTCTGCAGACGAAGCGTGGACTCTCTTGTGGGTTCGAGCAGGAAACGGTCAAACGCGGACAGCGGTAGAGCCTCAACCGACAGCGATAGCCGCCAGTCATCGCCGAGCGCTTCCACCACGCCGTCGGATGTCGGTTCCCGAGTCAGCTCGTCGATCGGAGGCAGAATCGCTTGCCCCGAGATCCTGCTCCGCCACGCTTCGGTGGTATCGGCTAGCTCGAGGCCGAAGTCCGCGGACGAACTGTCGGCGTCCGCGTGGATCGCCAGCCTGACAGCATCGAAACGAAAAGCCTCCGATCCTTGTTCGGCGGGGTATTCGAGGACCCCGGTTTCGGCCCGCAGGTTGACGTCGGCACCTTCCACGCGCCTTCCGTCGCCGCGGCCGCTGAGCTCGCCGCTGAGGCGACCGGTCGCTGACCACCCCTGGGGCAGAAAGGGTCCGAGAAGCGTGAACGGCAGCCGCCGCAGCGAGGAAGTACCTTGCCAACTTCCCTCCGATGTCCAGGAGCCGCCAACGCACAGGCTGCCCTCGTGGGAGACGACGCACATCTCCCCCAACTCAACCGAACCGGCGGACACGGCAAGCCGGACGTTGTCCTCGATGCGCCAATCGCCGATCTGCTCGGTCAGGAAGCTGAACTGCCGGAGATCACCGCGCCAATTTTTCCCCTGTAGGCCTCCACCGGCCTCGAGTGTGAGACTCGCCCGGTCGCCGACCATCCGCGCCGTCAGATCGTGGTTCTCTTTAGAGCCACGCAGCTCGATATGGGCCGAATCCACTATCTGGTCCGCGACCTCCAATCCGGAGAGCACGACTCGCGCTTCGTTGCGGCCCCGAGCCGCCCAATCGAGATCGACGCGGGCGCGTGCTGAATCCAGGCTGGTCTTTCCGATCGAGACGTCCTGCGCGTGGAAGGACGCGGCTATCTGCGGCGTCGACGGCGAGCCGCCCAACGTGCCGGCCGCCGAGATCGAGCCGGAGGCACGGGGCAGAGCGGCGCCCAGGTCGGGTGCGTTGATCTCGAACTGCAGGGCGAGGCGCTCGCGCGAGATATTGCCAGCCGCATCGATACGGGTCTGTCCCCAATCGAGGTCCGCACGGGAGAGTTCATACTCGGACCCCTCGACGCGGCCCGACAGGCTACCGGCGATGGGTTGGCCGCGGAGCGAACCCGAGAGGGTGTCGACGTCGATCTGCAGAGACGGTCGTCCATCCCGCAGTCCGCCACGCGTCGTCGCGGCCAGCGACAATCGCCCGGGCCAGTCCGCAGGGTTCGGCGCTACGTCGGCGGGCGCCAGCGTATCGCCCGCGACGGCGAGCTGCCAGTTCACTTGTGGCGCCCAGGAAACCGAACCCCGGGCGCGAAGCTCGCCTCGTAACACGCTTGCGTGGAGCGAGTCTAGGGCGAAGGAACTCAGACTGCCGGTCCCGGACGCGGTGACCGGCGCAGCAGGGAAATCGAGCAGATCCGCCAGTGCTGAAAGATCGACCGTGTACGACCCGGAGTTGCCTCGCGCGTGCAGGCGGACATCGCGAAGTTCCAGCACGTCCGGGATCGACAGCGAGCCGTTGCTGAGCCGCAGGTCGGCGAATTGGACCTGGATCGGGAGCGCGAGCGAGTCTGTCCCGGCACCTTCGGTCGGCTTTCCGACCGTCGAGTCCGCCGGCGCGTCCGCTTGAGCGTTCCCTTGCACGGTGGCGTGTAGGCCGTCGATCCGGACGGACTCGAGATGAACACGCCGGGCGCGGAGTAGCAGAAAGGGACTCCAGTCGACGCGCAGCTGATCGACATCGAACGTCACGCCGCTCACAGCCAATCGTACATTTTCTAGCTCGAGCGGGCCGATCAGACGACCCTCGACATCCTCGACAGCCAGGTCGATCGGGAGTCTGCCGTCGAGGTAACCGATCACGAGCGCGGCACCGGGCTGCGTGGTCAACAGAAAGAGGACGAGGACCGTCACCGCCCCAAGGAGAGCGGCAACTGCCCAGATCGACCTCACGAGGACTCGTCGCATCTTGCGCATCGGATCAGATGTCGGGGCCGAGCGTCAAGTGAAGACGGATGTCTTCGCTGGGTTCATCGAAGCCGTAGGCCACGTCCAGCCGAACGGGTCCAACCGGCGTTATCCAGCGCACTCCAGCACCGGCTCCTTTCGCCAGGGACAGGTCGCCGAGCGAGTCGAGACCATTGCCCAGGTCGAGGAACAGCGCCAGCAGCCAATCGCCGACAACCGCATAGTCCGCCTCGACGCTCGCCTCGACCAGCAGATCACCGCCGACGAGCCTGTTCTCCTCATCTCGCGGGCCCAATGACTCGTAGGAATAGCCACGCACGGTGCGGTCACCACCGGATACGAAGCGGAGCGTCGGTGGCAGGTCACTGAAGCGCTGGTAGTAGGTTCTTCCGATCTTCGCTCGGCTCAGCAAGCGCAGACGCGAGCCCAGTCCACGGATGTACTTCCCCGATAGGATCAGCTGCAGGTACGATGTGCTGGAAAGTAGCGCCTCGAGACTGGCGAATGTCTCGAGCTGGACGCGATGAGCCCTGCGCGGCCGGATGCGGTCGTCACTCTTAGTCCATGCCCAGCTCGCTCCGGGAATGAGGAGATAGGAGGTCCCGTCCCGTTCGGCGACGGTGAAATTCTGAGCCTCATACGAGAGCGAAAGCACCTCGTTGAGCGGGCCCCGCAGCTGACTGCGACTGACGCCGAGCGTGCCTCGCAGGCTGGTGCTCCAGGTGGGGCTGAAGTCACCGGCACCAGCGAAGATCGCATAGGTCGCCGTCTCGGGGTAGACGGGCGGAAACCGATATTGGGCCGAGAGGGTTCGGCGGATTTCCGAGATCTCGAGCCTGACGGTGGCGTTATGCCCCTTCCAATTGAGGCGCCGGAAGTCGGCCTCGACCAATCCGCGGATGCCGGTATCCGTCCCGTATCCGATTCCCAACTCATAGCGCTGTCGTTTGCGGGGCATGACGTCGACCAGGATGGGCACCTGGCGTCCCTCGATATTCATATCGGGCCGAACGTCGACCTGGCTGAAATAGTTACTCGAAGCCAGCCCCCGCTGCAGCTCGAGCAGCTCGCCAAGATCGAAAGTGTCCCCCGGCTCGAACGTCACGTAGCCACGCAACAAACGCGGGTCGACCAACTCCTGGTTGAACGTGACGGGACCGAACAAGTAGTGCGGGCCGGTCTCGAGGTGCAGGACGATCTCGGCCGTGTAGGCCTCGAGATCGATGCGGATTTCGCTGGTGTCGAATTGAGCCTTCAGGTAGCCGCGCTGCGCCGCGATGTCGGCCAGCGCCAGCTTACCTCGCTCGTAGCGCGTATGACGCAGCGTGTCTCCGACGGCGAGTGGAAACGAACGAACCGCTTCGAGGAAGGCGGAGTCGTCCCGACCTTCACCGCTGACGCGAACGTCGACTCGGGTCACGGCAAGCGGTTCTCCTGGGTCCACCTGGTAGCGGGCGACCCAAGTGCTCTCGCTTCTCCGAAGTTCCGCCGCCACTGTGGGCCGGTAGAAGCCGAACGGTTCGAGGGCCAGTTGAATTTCGTCCGGCGCGCGAGCGTGCAAACGCTCGATCTGCGAAGTCGGGAGGCTACGCGAGCGCGCCGCGCTGAAGATACCAGCGACGGCTAACGCGTTGGCGCGCTGCTCGCCGTCCAGCCCCTCTAGCTCCACCCGCAGACGAGCGGTCTGGGCTAGGCAGGGTGCTGCGAGGGACAGGAGGGAGAGCGCAACTCCCGTTATCCAGAACAGTCTGAGCGGCATTCTGAAAAGTGAACGACTTGCCCACGGCCAGCAAGCGCACTCAGAAATCAAGCTGCGGGCACACGAGTCGCTGAAGGACACAGGTGCAACTCAACTAGCCACGATCAGGTCGATGAGGCGGTCTTCAGCCGGTTAGGAGCAGAACACACTAGTTGGCCTCAGATTGCCCGTCGTCGGGAACGTGTAGATTCCACCACTCACGAGCCCGCTCTCGTGTCCAGGGACGCTCGAACTGTATGTCTATGAGTCGCGCGTCTATCTCCTCACAATCTCCCGGTCGGCCCAACTTCTCCTTGCTAAGACACTGTAAGATCAACTCGTCGAGTGGTGCCGGGATGTCGAACTCGGTGTGCCGGGACGGTGCGTCGGGATCTTGCTTGACGTGCTGTACCAGCATGGCCAGCGTGGTCGCGGCATCGAACACGGTGTGCCCGGTAAGCAGCCAGAAGGCGACGCAGCCCAGCGAATAGATATCGCTTCTTGGGCCGACCTCGCCGCGGTCGGCGATGATGCCCTCGGGCGCCGTATAGGCGGGTGTGCCGGCGAAGGACCCCATTTGCGTCAGTTCGGGCTCTCTCGGCGACCTTGGCCCAAGGCGCTTGACGAGCCCGAAGTCGAGCACCTTGACGAAATCTGTCTCTCGACCGTAGCGACAGATGTAGATATTGCCGGGTTTGATGTCGCGGTGCACTATGCCGCGGTCATGGGCCTCGGCGAGCGAGTGACAGACTTGGCGAAGGATGTGAACCGCGCGCTCGGGGGGCATCGGCCCATACCGCTCGATGCAGGTCTGGAGGCTCAAGCCGTCGAGAAGTTCCATCACGTAGTAGAATCTGCGGTCATCGGTGTAGCCGTAATCGTACACGACCACCGTATGCGGCGAGCGAAGCTCCGCCGTCGCCTGCACCTCGCGCTCGAAGCGGTGGATGACGAGATCGGGCTTGTCTCCGGGCGTGCTCTCATGTGCGAAATCGCTTAGGATGAGCTTGATGGCAGCCGGTCGCGCCAGCATCTGGTGTTCGGCTCTCCAAACCTCACCCATGCCTCCCTGGCCGATCTTATCGACCAGGCGATAACTGCCCATCCGGCGCGCCTTGCTGATATGGGAGCCGTATCCCCAAACGATGCGCGCTCCGACAACGGCGAGGGCGAAGCAGACATAGTTGGGTGCAACGAGATCGATAATCGTCGCCGCGCTGAAACCGGCTTCCGGAGAGGCGGCGCTCTGCGCCGCTATGAGAAGAAGCAGTAGGGGGC
>JASFMO010000168.1:0-7170 GCA_050117535.1 Gemmatimonadales bacterium
CAGGGTCTGGGCGCCAGTTCGCTGCCCAAGCGATCGCTTGCCGCGGCCGCGGCTGAAGTGTCGCCGGAGTGGGCCGCCAACAACACCGCGCTCGGGGCCTACGTACAGGACGGCAAACCGCTGCGCAACTGGCTCGTCATCGAGGTGATCGCCGTGTTCGTCGGCGGGTTCATCGGCGCGCTGAGTGCGGGCCGTTTCAAGGTCACGGTCGAGAAGGGACCGCGTATCTCGACCCGCGGACGGCTGCTGTTCGCCCTGGCCGGCGGCACCCTGATGGGTTGGGCCGCTTCGCTAGCGCGGGGTTGCACCTCAGGCCAGGCGCTGAGTGGGGGCGCGACGCTCGCCGTCGGCAGCTGGATCTTCATGATGATGGTGTTCGCCGGCGGGTACGCGCTGGCCTATGCCGTGAGGAGGCAGTGGACATGACCGAGGCGATCTTTCCCATTGCGTTTCAGAGCGAGGAGTACCGCCTGCTGACGGCCATCGTCCTCGGGTTCCTTTTCGGCTTTTCCCTCGAGCGCGCCGGATTCGGCAACGCCCGAAAGCTGGTCGGCCAGTTCTATCTTCAGGACATGACGGTCTTCAAGGTCATGTTTACGGGAATTCTGGTTGCGATGGTGGGCCTCTACTCGCTGGCCAGCTTCGGACTGGTCGACCTGCAGATGATCTGGATCAACCCCACGTTCGTCTGGGCGCAGGTCGTCGGAGGCTTCGTGTTGGGGGCCGGCTTCATCATGAGCGGCCTCTGCCCCGGGACATCGGTCGTCTCGGCAGCCTCGGGCCGTTGGGACGGCGTGGTCACGTTTCTTGGCGTCTTTCTCGGAGTGGCGCTGTTCGCGCTCACCGTGGACTGGCTCCCGGGTCTATCGGCTCTTTACACGAGCGGCTCGTTGGGCGTCATCACACTGCCGGATCTGCTGAGTGTGCCGGCGCCGCTCTTCGCGCTGGCGGTGGTTATCTTCGCCATCGTCGCGTTCGTCGGAGCCGAGAATGTCGAGCGCATCTTCCAAGAACGCCGCCGTCCCGTTGAGCTAACGCCCAAGCCGCGGCCGCGCACCAAGTTCGCTCTCGGTAGCGCCTTCGCCCTCGCTACGGTCGTCGCGATGACGGCAACGGCACCGCGGCCCGATCCTAGCCCCACGCCCATGCGAGCGATGGGGCCGTTGACGCTCGCCGAGGCGATCATCGCGCGGCATCCCGACCTGGTGATCGTCGATGTCAGGGTTGCGACCGATGGCGAAATGCCGACGATACCGGGAGCGCTGCCGGCTGGCTTCGATAGCAGCGCTGTGCAGGCGCTCTCGCACGCCGGGCCCCACTCGACCGTCGTCGTCTACGACGAGGACGGCACGATGACCCACGTACCGGAGGCCTGGCCGCGCGGTCTCGACTATCGCTTTCTCCGGGGCGGATACAAGACGTGGGACGAAGAAGTCCTCAGCCCGCTCGAGATGGAGGGCTACGATTCGGAGCTCCGCGCCTTCGTCCAGCGTCAGAATCAAATTGCGGCCTACTTTTCGGGTGCCGCCGTGGAGGCATCGGTGGCGGCCGCTCCGCCGCCCCCCATGCCGACAGGTGGCGCCAAGAAGAAGAAGAAGGCCGGCGGCTGCTAGGTTCGACGCCGCCATGAGATAGTGGTCATGGAGGTGTCGCTTCGATGGGCGGCACCTCGCCGCCCATCCAGCGTTCCGCCCTGGCCCGCCGCAGCCCCTTGCCGAACATATCGCACTGGGGGTGAAACCTCGCCTTGCCTTCCCTACCGCCCAGTCTATATTGAGCGCTGGAGCGCAGCGCCTACGTAGCTGTTACACAACAGCTTGGGCTAGCCCGTACGACGACGGTGGCCCGAGGGCACGTTTCCCGATATGGTGCGAGCCCGGTTGGCTCGATCAGTAGCCACTTCAACGAGAGAGGAACGATGAAGAGAGCGTTGTTTGGCATGGCCGTCGCGCTCTGCCTCGGCCTGGCAGGGATCAGCGATGTACACGCTCAGGGCGTCACCTTGGGTGCGCAGGCTGGCTACAACTACGCGCAGCTCTCGGACGTACCCACCGACATCGAGAGCGTCGGCGACAAGGGCACCTTTGTCTTTGGCGCGTTCGCAAACATTCAGTTCCATCCGATGCTGTTTGTAGGAGTGGAAGGCTTGTACTCGGAGAGGAAGACTGAACTTACGGAAGGCGGCGAGGTTAACGAATTCAAGCAGGCGCACTTCGAGGTCCCTGCGTACCTGGGGGTACGCCTGATGAGCGGTATGTTTCAGCCTGTGCTGTACGCCGGCGCTTCCGCGGCCTTCGAGTCCAAGTGTGAGGTCTCGGCGGAGGGCACCACTGTCGACTGCAGCGACCCCCTCGTGGACATCAGCACGAAGAGCGCCCTCTGGAGCGGCGTCTTCGGTGGCGGACTCGATGTCGCCTTGGGCTCGATCGTCCTCACCGGCGACATTCGCTACAATCTGGGATTGAGCAAGATCGTCGATGAAGAGGGAGAGGACACCAAGTGGAACAGCTGGATGTTCCTCGTCGGTGTCGGTTTCAAGCTCGGCGCTTAATCCTCGGTTGACTCGAGTGACACGGGCCCGCTAGAGTCTGCGGGTCCGTGTTCTTTTTTTCATTGACCGCGCGCCGTAATCTTGACTAGCCCGTACCCTGCTCTATCTCGCGCAGCAGCGGCTCGAGCACACCCCACACATTGCCCGCCACGATCGACTGTCCTTCGGCTGTCGGATGGTTGCCGTCGGGCTGGTTGAGTTCGGGCACCCCCGCGACGCCGTCCAGCAAGAACGGGATCAGAGCGGCATCATTCTCGGCTGCCAACTCCACGAACGCCGCGGCGAACTCGCTCGCATAAGGCTCGCCCAGATTGGGGGCGGCTTGCATCCCGGCGATGACGATTCGCGCCTCCGGATATGCGTTTCGAGTCCGATCGATGATGTCCTGGAGGTTGGCGCGCATGGCTGGCACCTCATGCCCCCGCAGCATGTCGTTGGCGCCGAGCTCGAGCACCAGCACAGCCAGCGGTTGCCTGAGCAGCCAATCGATCCGCCTCAGGCCTCCGGCCGAAGTCTCGCCGCTGACTCCGGCGTTCACCACCCGAAATTCCAGCCCCGCCGAGTCGATTTTCGCCTGAATCAAGGCAGGATAGGCCTGCTCGGATGTGACGCCCAGCCCGGCGGTGAGACTCGTGCCCAGAAACAGAACCACCGGCCGGCTCGTATCGGAGGCTGCAGCCTCGGTGTCCGGCGCGCGCTCTGGCGGCGACTTCTCCTCGCGCCCGCAGGCGGTAGCCAGTGCAAGAAGACCGAAGACGAGTATCTTTCGCCTCATGATGATCATCGCTAGAGCACTCGAGCAAACGTACATGAGCGGGGGCCGACCGCTCACGGTACTCAAAGACATCGACCTGGAGATCGAAGCCCGTAGCGCCGTCGCCATCGTCGGGCCCTCGGGCTCCGGAAAGACGACACTGCTGGGTCTGCTAGCCGGCCTCGATCTACCCTCCGCCGGCTCCATCACCCTGGATGGCCAGAACCTGGGCAAGCTGTCGGAGGACGAGCGCGCCGCATTACGCGCGGAGAAACTAGGCTTTGTCTTCCAGAGTTTCCAGTTGATACCCACGCTGACAGCACTGGAAAACGTGTTGGTCCCGATCGAGCTGCAGTCAGGTGGCCCGACGAACGGTACCGCCGCCGAGGCACGGGCCCAAGACCTGCTCGCTCGGGTGGGGCTTGGCGACCGGGGGCATCATTATCCAGCCCAGCTTTCGGGCGGCGAGCAGCAGCGAGTGGGACTGGCACGGGCCTTCGCGAACCGACCGAAGATCCTGATGGCCGACGAGCCAACGGGCAACTTGGATGCGGTCACCGGTCAGAACGTGATCGACCTGATGGTGAGCCTGAATCAGGAAGAAGGGACGACGCTGGTCCTGGTCACACACGACACGGAACTCGCAGCCAGGGCACACAGGATCGTCCGCCTGTCCGGCGGTTGCATCGTCAGCGACGAGAAGGTAGCGGGCAGGTGAGCTTTCGATTCACCCTGGCTATGGCGCGGAGAGAGGCGCGCGCGACACGTCGGCGCCTCGCTCTTTACATAGTCGCGATCACGTTGGGCGTGGCCGCACTGGTCGCCATCAACTCCTTCAAGGCCAACGTCGTCTCGGCGGTGAGCGGCCAGGCACGCGACCTGATGGGCGCCGACCTGCAACTCGGCAGCCGCTGGGGATTCACGGAAGACATCAATGCGTTCATCGATTCGCTCGTCGCCGATAGCGCCGACGTCTCGCGAGTTCTCTCCTTCTCCTCGATGGCTTTGGCCACCCGATCGGGCTTGACACGTCTGGTCGAAATCCAGGCGCCCTCGGGCGGTTATCCCTTCTACGGTGAGCTCACCACCGAACCGCCGGGCGTCTGGCACGAGTTCCGATCGTCGCGGCAGGCGCTGGTCGACCCGGCCCTCCTCGTGCAACTCGATGCCGTCGTGGGCGACACGCTGGCCATCGGCCAGGCGCGCTTCGTCATCGCGGGCACTGTCACGAAGATCCCCGGCGACATCAGCCTGCGTTCGCTATTCGGACCCCGGGTGTACATACCGGCCGCATACGTCGAAGAGACCGCCTTGCTCCGCTTCGGCAGCATCTCCTTCCATCAGGCTTACCTCAGGCTCGACGACACCGAGTCGCTCGAACAAGAGTTGGAGGCCCGCGATTCGCTTTTCGAAGCGAACCGCGTTTGGTACAGCACCGTCGACGAATACGAAGAGAACCTCACGTCCGGGCTCGAAGACATGAGCAGCTTCCTTGCCCTGGTCGGTCTCGTCGCGCTTTTGCTGGGCGGAGTCGGCGTGGCCAGCGGAGTGCACGTGTTCGTCAACGAGAAGCTCGACACCGCGGCGGTGTTGCGCTGTTTGGGAGCACGACAGAAACAAACGTTCGCAATCTACCTGTTGCAAGCCTGTGCGATGGGTATCACGGGAGCCGTGTTCGGCGTCGCCGTCGGCCTCATCGTGCAGGGGGTGCTGCCGGGCGTGTTGCAGGACTTCTTGCCTTTGGATGTGCCCTTCCGGCTCGAGTGGCCCGCGATTGCGGCCGGTCTGGGCGTCGGCCTCGGAGTCGCTCTGCTCTTCGCGTTGCTGCCGCTGCTACGCGTGAAGGACGTCGCGCCGCTGCGAGCACTGCGCCGCGACTACGAGAAGTCCAGTCGCCGTCGCGACCCGTGGCGCTGGGGAGCGTACCTCGCCCTGGTCGGGAGCCTTGTGGCCCTGACGGTATGGCAGGCGCCGCGACCGCTCGCCGGCATTGCGTTCGCCGTGGCGGCACTCGTCACCGCGGGCGCTCTCGGGCTGACCGCCTTCGTCTTGATGTGGCTCACGCGCCGCTTCTTTCCCAGGCGGGCACGCTTCGCGGTAAGACAGGGGATGTCCAACCTATTCCGGCCGCACAATCAGACGGTGGCCGTCACCCTGGCCATCGGGTCGGGAGTTTTTCTGATAGCGTTTCTCTACGTCGTGCAGCGGAATCTCCTGGACCAGTTCACGCGCGAGACGCGACCGGACAAGCCAAACATGTTGCTGTTCGATGTCCAGCCCGACCAAGCGGAAGGTGTCGCCGCTCTGCTGGAGGAGCGCGGGGCGCCATTGCTGCAACGCGCGCCGATCGTACCCGCCAGACTGACGCACTTGAAGGGTCGCAGCGTCGAGAACATCCTCGCCGACACGAGCGGGGCACAGCCACGGCCAGCGCGATGGGCTCTGCAGAGAGAGTACCGCCACACCTATCGCGACACACTCACGGGAAATGAGCAGTTGGTCGAAGGGGAGTGGTTCGCTGAGAGAGTCGCTGGCGAGGACTCGACATCGGTCGCGCGAGTATCCCTCGAAGAAGAGATCGCCGAGGATCTGAGCGTCGAGGTCGGCGACCGGATCACCTTCGCGATTCAGGGAGTGCCAATAGAGACGGAGATCACCAGCATTCGCAAGGTCGACTGGGCGCGCTTCGAGCCCTGGTTCTTCGTCGTCTTCGAGCCCGGAGTACTCGAGCAAGCACCGCAGAGCATGGTCATCCTTTCGCGTATGGACGACCCCACCCGAAGAGCCGAGATCCAGCGCGACCTTGTCGTCGGCTACCCCAACGTATCGGTCATCGACCTGACCACGATCATCGAGGCCGTCGATGCGATACTCAGCAAGGTTGCATTGGCCATCCGATTCATGGCGTTCTTCAGCATTGGCAGTGGACTGGTGATACTGATCGGCGCCATAGCCACGTCGCGCTATCAGCGCACCAAGGAGTCAATCCTGCTCAAGACGCTCGGCGCCCGCGCTCGGATCATCCGCCACATCCTCGCCACCGAGTACTTCGCACTCGGATCCTTCGCCGGGTTGGCTGGTGTCATGCTCGCCTCGATCGCGGGATGGATCGCCGTGACCTTCCTCTTCGAGGTCACGTATCGAGTGCCCGCGCTGCCGCTTCTCGGTTTCTGGCTCGGCACGGCATCGCTGACCACCTTGATCGGCCTCGCCAACAGCCGAAGCATCATCCGGCGAACGCCCCTGGCGGGGATGAGGGACTTCGGCGAATAGCGATCGGTATCGTCGGCGCTAGTCGTCGACTGACCAACCGGCTGATCAATCTTTTCTCACACTGCGGGTTCTTGCACCGATGACCCCCCGAAAGCGGGACCCAACGGTGCGCCTAGTTTGTAGCGATCCCGATATCGAACTGAAGATTATCGGGCGAACGATGGGCTCGACCCTTTGGGGGCCGCCTCGACCGGAACGAGATTTGCCACCAAGGACGTAGTAGCTGGCCGGTTGAGGCGACACATCGAGACGCGCCGGCCGCAAAGCCCAAATCCGTAGGGAGAAAGCACTCCGGGAGATCATCGAGTGACGCGTAGAGGCTCCGGGTTCGCTGTGTCCCGCGCGCGACAGGGCAACCACATACTTGTAAGGCCAGTGACGGAACGGAAAGCGTCGCTTTGTCTCGACCGACGGCGTTCGCGAGTCCGTACCCCAGATCGGCCCGGCTCACCAAGCGATCAGGAATCCAAGACAGGTATCGAGAGCGCACCAACGCTCGCAGACAATCGTGCTGAGGAGGATCCCTATGTCTAGTCAGACAATTCTCTCGAAGACACTGGCGCGGACCGCACTGGTGGCGGTCGCAGCGGGT
>JASFMO010000169.1:0-7149 GCA_050117535.1 Gemmatimonadales bacterium
CTCGCACCAGCCCGCTACTCTCGACGTCAAGCAAATAAGCTGCGGTCGCCGACTTCTGATGCAATAGGGGAACCCACACGAGCGTTAACGAACCGCTCCGACAACCTCGGCGCCGCCCGTCTACCTGTTGTACGCGCCTCCACTCGTCGGGCGCAGCGGCCTGGGCGGAAGATCAGGCGTCTTCCGGAAACCTCTCCAAGACTTCCTTCACCTTGGCCATGAAGAAGTCGGCCATGGCGCCGTCCACCACTCGGTGATCGAACGACAGCCCGAAGTAAGCGCGCAGGCGAACCGCAATCATGTCATCGATCACGACCGGCCGCTTCTCGATCGCGCCGACACCCAGAATGGCGACCTGTGGCTGATTGATGATCGGCGTACCGAACAGCGAGCCAAACACCCCGGGGTTTGTGATCGTGAACGTGCCGCCCTGGACGTCATCGGGGTCGAGCTGGCGGGTACGGGCGCGGTCGGCAAGCTCGATCACCCGGCGGCTGATTCCGAGCAAGCTTAGCTCGTCCGCGCTCTTGAGCACGGGGACGATGAGACCGCTGCCCCCGTCCATGGCCACCGCTATGCCGACGTTGTAGTGGTTGTGGTAAACGATCTTGTTCCCCACTACCGACGCGTTGAGCACGGGAAACGCCTTCAATCCCTCGACCACGGCCCGGATAATGAAAGGCAGATACGTGAGCTTGACGCCGTCCCGCTCGAAGCGCGGTTTGAGCTTGGCGCGCACTTGCGCGACGCGCTCGAGATCGACCTCGAAGACCGAGCTCACGTGTGCGCTCACACGACGGCTCATGAGCATGTGCTCCATGATCCGCTGCCGCATGACGCTCATCTCCTCGATTCGGTCGGTGTCGCGAATAACGACCTCGGGGATCTTGATCTCGAGCGTGGTACCATGGATCGGCACCTGAAGCAGGCCGGAAGCGCCGGCCGGAGCGGGCGCCGGCGTCATTTCGTGCTGGTCGATGTAGGCCAGGATATCCTTCTTCGTCACACGACCGGCGAAACCACTGCCACTCAAGCTCGCCACGTCGATCCCATGCTCGGCCGCGATCCGACGCACGAGAGGCGTCGAGCGACGGCGCAGCCGGCCTTCGCGCGATTCCGCGGCCGGAACGCCGTCGCCTTCGCGCTCGATCGCTTCGGCTGTGACCGCGGGCTCCTCCGGCGCCGACTCGGGCCCGGGCGGCGGTGCCGCAGACTCCTCGGGCTGCTCCGCTTCCTCAGCCGCTGCCACGGCTGCGCCGGCCTCCGTCTCGATCCTGGCGATCACGCTACCCACCTCGACGGTCTCGCTCTCCGAGGCGAGTATCTCGACGAGCGTACCGGACGCGGGTGACGGGATATCGGCGTCCACCTTGTCGGTGGAGATCTCCAGAATCGACTCGTCACGCTTGACTTCGTCGCCCACCCCTTTGAGCCACTTCGTGATCGTGCCTTCGGCGATCGACTCGCCCATCTGGGGCATCAGCACATCGACTTTGGCCATCGCTTCGCTTCTCCTGAAACGCCGACAAGCAGCGGTTGACTTCGACCGCCCCGGCCGCGCCGGTCTGCACAGACCCGGCCACGGCCTGCGGTGCCGTGCTAGCCGCGGTAGCGCGCAAATCTAAGAAGGCCGGTGGACGAGTTCAAACCGTCGAACCCCGGAATGGCAGCGGCGTCACCGTGCCTTCGCCTTCCCCAGCCCCACCCGTCCAACGTAGCCGAGCGCCCTCGGCGACCTCGCGCCGCACGTAGCCGAGGCCGATCGGGCCATACTCCGGTGACTCGACGACCGATGTGACGCGGCCAACGTCCTTCCCGGCATCGGTCCGCAACCCGGCGCCCGTTTCGGCCAGATCGCCGGCAAACTTCAGTCCGGTCAAGCGGCGGTTGACGTGACCACGAAAGTGAACGCGGGCGACGACTTCCTGCCCCAGGTAGCACCCTTTGTCGTAGGAGATCGCCTCCGCCTCCAGGCCCGTTTCCTGCGCCAGGTTCGCCTCGGTGATATCGACACCGTAGCGCGGAATCCCGCACTCCACCCGCACCACGTCCAGCGCGCGCGACCCGGCGAGCCCACCCGCCCTGCCACGCAACGCCGACAGCAGACGCTCGATGAGGGCCACCGCGACTTCACGTGCCACGAAGATCTCCACTCCATCCCCAGCGAGACGGCGATTGCGCACCAGCAAGCCGCCGGCACCTTCGAACTCGATCTCCACGCTCTCCAGATGCCGCCGCGGAACGGCGGGTAAGACCCCGGCGACGGCCTCGGGGCCGCCGGGGCCATAAACGCCGACGAGACTCAAGGAATCGCTGGCGTCCTCATGCGTGGCGTGCACAGGAGGCAAGTACTTCTGAAAGGCGGCCTTCAGATTGGCCAGCCCTTCTTGCGGGACGTCGACCAGCATGCCCTCACCAAACGGAAAGGCGCGCAGGTCGGTGACGACCCGTCCCTTCGGCGTCAGCAGCATGGCATGCCGCCCTTCGGCCTCGAGGTCCTTGATCCGGTTCGTGACCAAGCCGTCCAGCATCTCCGCGTGGCGCGGGCCGCCGAGCCGAACGATGCGCCGGTCCGACCGCAGCGCCAGGGCGCACTGCTCCACCAGAAAGCGATACTCGACCTTCCAATCGCCAAGATCTATTGGCGAGTCGAATAGTCTCGCGACGAGGTCATCCATACGGGGCGACTAATGCGGTTGCGAGAATAGAAAGGCGCCCCCGGCCCTCAGGCCGTGGGGCGCCGTCCCTTTTGCCTCGATTCGAGAAAGCGGTGGCGCTACCGGCCGCGGACCTGGCCGCCGTAGTCGATGACTAAGGCGACTCGGCGGTTCTCGATCCCGGTGACGCCGGGGCCCCGAGCGCCAGGCACGACCGCACGGTCCGGTGCCTCACCGTAGCTCACCGACTTCACCATGTCGGGCGCGATCCCGCCAGCCGTAGTCAGGTACTGCTTGACGGCGTCAGCGCGACGCTTCCCGAGACGGATGTTGTAGGCCTCGCTGCCCGCAGGATCCGCGAACCCCTCAACGGTGACGATCGCGTCCGCGTAATACTCCTTCACGACCGCGGCGAAACGATCCAACACCGGCTTGTCGAGGTCACGCACTGTGGCGTCGTCGAACGCGAAGTGCACCGGGACGTTGAACTTCAGCATCCCCTGCATCCGCTCGACGGTGGCGTTGTAGTCGTTACGCAGTGACCTGAGGTCGCTCTCGAGGCTGTTGACCCGCCCCTCGAGCCCATCGATCCGGCTCGAAAGCTGGTCATCCCCCTGCTGCATCTCCTGACGAACCTGCGCGAGCTCGGCATCCAGCTCCTCCGGCTTGACTGCCGAGCAACTCACCGACGCCAGCGCCAGCGCGACCACGCCGAACATTGCGGTGGTACCCAACCGCACGTGCCGACTGACCATCGCTCCTCCTTCTGGCTGTTGCATGTGACGGAGCCGAGGCTCCCTAAGGTATCCGTCGAGGCGCCGGCCCGAAGCCCGAGAAGCTCCGGCCTCGCACGACCACGATCGCCCGACGTGAACTAACTACTTCGACAGACCAGACACCGGCCCGATGCACTCAGTCTCGGCCACCTGACCAGACAGACGTGCGCTTACCGACCTTGATAATCGGGCTAGGGCCTGGGGATAGTCAATATGTGGTCCGATACGCGGCTTGGCAACCGGTTGCCCAGCCACGGTTGTAGGGATGCTTTCGTTTCTCTCGCCCGTTTGACGGGCCCGCTCGAGCCAGCGAGATTGCCTGCATGGACAACTCGACGCACACACCCGAGCTGGCCGGCCGCATCCGGCTGGCAGACATATCGTCCCGGTCTTGGGAGCATCCCGCCGATCGCGCCGCCTTGCGCAGCCTCAACTCGATACCCGGGTTCTCGGAGGTCATCCGCAAGATCGTGGGTCTGTTCGGCGAGCGCGGACTGCGCCTCTTCTTCCAAGCCAACGCCGTTCGTGTCACGCCTCAGCAATACGGCTGGGTTCATGATCTCCACCTGCGGGTGCTCGACACGCTCGACTTGGGTTGGGAGCCTGAGCTGTACATCTCTCAGACGCCCTTCGTGAACGCCGGCGCGCTGGGCGTCGAGGAGCCGTTCGTTCTGATCAACAGCGGCGCCGTCGACATACTCGAGCCAGCAGAGGTCGAGACGATCCTTGCCCACGAAGTCGGTCACATCGCCAGCGACCATGTCCTGTATCGCACCGTGTTCACTCTCCTGATCCTGCTGGGCCAACGACAGTTGCCCATAGCCGGGATCGCGATCCAGGCGATCGTCTTAGCCATGGCCGAATGGAACCGGAAGAGCGAGCTGTCGTGCGACCGCGCCGCACTGCTAGGAAGCCAGAACCCAGAGGCCGTGATGAGCGCCTTGATGAAGCTGGCCGGCGGAAGTCATCACCACGGCCAAGACCTCAACCTGGCCGAATTCATGCGTCAGGCCGAAGCGTACGAGGAGGACGAAGATCTCGCCGACGCCGTCTTCAAGGTCATGAATCTGCTGGGCTCGACGCACCCCTTCCACGTGCTGCGCGTCGGCGAACTGCGGCGCTGGATACGGGAGGGGCACTACGACCGCATCCTCCGCGGCGAGTACGCGAGGAAAAGCGAACAGCCGCGTGCCTACAGAGAAGACGCCAAGGAAGCGGTGGCCTACTACGGCGAGGCGCTGAAAGCGGCGATCCGCAAGGTCAGCCGCGCCCTCGACGACATGGCACGCGGCGGCCCGGTCGAAATCTAGCCGAAACTCGGCCGGTACCGGTGGCGTTAGCGTTCGACAGGCCGCCGGGCCAGCGTCCACGACCCAGCATCGACGATCTCACCCCCACCGCCAGGGCGAACCGTGTAGGCCCCATCGGCGGCATCTCCCAGACGCTTGCCGACAATCGCCGCCCGCAGGCCATCGAAGCGCATCGCCGTCCTGAGCGAGTCGACCGTGAGGACCAGCGAGTCCAATCGCGACCGCTGTAGGCCGTAACCGGCCTCGAAGCGCGCCACCCCGACGACTGTACCCAGCGTATCGGTGCTCAACTCGAGCTCCAAGCTGCCGCTACCGCCGTACGATGAACTATACCGTCCCGTCCAGACACCGCTCCAACCTTTCGTCGGATCGGGCTTGCCTGAGCCACCGAACAGTGAGCAGCCAACGAAGGCTACGAGCGATAGGACCATCAGCATGCGCCGCATTAGCATCCCCTCGATTAAAGGTTGGCCGTACACTCGGACCCAGGGCGACATGCCATTCTCACACGCTGGCTCCCGCGACCGCAAGTCATGACCGGCTGTGGCACTCCGTACGGTCATCCACCGACTCGCTTCGCTCCGTCTGCGTGATGCGAGGACGGGCTGCCAAGAGGGCACCGCGTTGACGGTGCCCTCTTGGCGGCGGCCGCGCGTCGTGGCACGCCGCATCGATCAATGACTGCACACCTTCTCCGACTGGCGGATACCTCGACGTCTCTCAACACAAACCCGGGACGATCTCCAGCGGTTTCCGCCTACTCCCTGGTCTCAGTAGTTTGGATGCCGCAGCGGGAGCAGCGGTGCTTCGACCGCCACAGCCCCGAGCGCAACTCAGGTGCCTGCGGAGACCTTCGCGGAAAGGAGCGCACTGGTGACCAGAAGTCCTCTAGAAATTCCGCCTCATTTTCGAGCCGACCGAGTCGCGGACGTTTGGCGCGTGCCGTACACACAGTGCGCCGAGGATGCCGCGCAGTGGGCAACAGAGCACGACCTCGGGCCGGCGGAGGGCGACAAGCGGAAGATCGCGCTGCTACTGGTCGACTGCCAGAACACGTTCTGCATCCCCGGCTTCGAGCTTTTCGTTGGCGGCCGTTCCGGTCAGGGGGCCGTCGACGACAACGTCCGACTGTGTGAGTTCATCTATCGCAACCTGGGGGCGATATCTCAGATCGTGGTGACGTTGGATACGCACCGCGCGATGCAAATATTCCATCCCATCTTCTGGATCGATCCTAGCGGCAAGCATCCGGTCGGCGGCCAAACGGTGATCACGCTCGACGACCTGCAGGCCGAGGCCTGGCGGGTCAATCCTGCCGTCGCCGGAGGTCTGGAGCCGTACGCCTACGAATATCTGAGCCGTCATGCCTACCATTACGTGAAGACACTCACGGCTGGCGGGAAATATCCGCTACTGATATGGCCCTACCACGCCATGCTCGGCGGCATAGGACACGCCCTGGTTTCGGCGGTGGACGAGGCGGTTTTCTTCCACAGCATCGCGCGCCGCCGTCAGACGCGCTTCGAGATCAAAGGCGACCATCCGCTGACCGAGCATTATTCGGTGTTGGGCGCCGAGGTGATGACGGGCCCCGATGGCCATGCCATCGCTCGGAAGAATTCGGCGCTCATCGACTGGCTGCTCGACTTCGACGCCGTGATCATCGCCGGGCAAGCCCAAAGTCACTGCGTGGCCTGGACCCTGCACGACTTGCTGGCCGAGATCGAGGCGCGCGATCGCGCGCTCGCCGAGAAGGTCTTCCTGCTCGAGGATTGCACATCGCCTGTCGTCATTCCTGATGCGGTCGACTTCACCGATCAAGCGAACGAGGCTTTTGACCAATTCGAGGGGGCCGGCATGCGTGTCGTCAAGTCCACTGACCCCATGGCCGGTTGGCCGGGCTTGAACCCTTGAGGGTGCGCCTTTTCGACTACGGGCGGAGGGATACCGGCAGGCGTTCTGTTATGCGCGCCTCCTCAAGAGAGACGACACAGCGATAGCCGAGCAGTCGTACACCGGCTTCGCGGGCCTCAGCCAGCGCATCCGCGAACGCAGGATCGATGTCACGCGCGGCCGCGACCTCGTCGGCATCCCGTCTCTGCACCACGAAAATGACGGCCGCCTCCAGCCCTTTCGCACGGGCCCCCGCCAGCTCTCTGACGTGTCGCGTCCCGCGTGCTGTCACAGCGTCCGGAAACAGCGCGCACCGGGCCTCGACCAGGGTCACCGACTTGACCTCGACCAGCATGCGCCGTGTCGCATCGCGTTCCAAGACGAAATCGAAGCGACTGCGCCCCCATGGGCACTCGCGAGCCACGACGTCCCAATCGGCCAGCTCGGTAATCCAGCCGTGGCGGAACGCCTCACCCACGAGGTCGTTCGGCAGCGTCGTCACGACCGAGATCA
>JASFMO010000170.1:0-7136 GCA_050117535.1 Gemmatimonadales bacterium
TGTTCGCCTGGGCGCCGCTGTGCGGCTGGACGTTGGCGTGGTCCGCCTCGAACAGCGCACAGGCCCGCGAGCGGGCCAAGTCCTCGACGACGTCGGCGAACTCACAGCCGCCGTAGTAGCGTTTGCCCGGATAGCCCTCGGCGTACTTGTTGGTGAACACCGATCCCATCGCCTCGAGCACCGCCGGCGATACGAAGTTCTCGCTGGCGATCAGCTCGAGCCCCTCGCCCTCGCGGTGGGTCTCATCCAGGATCGCTTGGAAGATGTCGCGATCGACGGACTCCAGGTTCTTCACTGCGTCTCCTCTCAACCCGCCTGCGGGTCCACGTCTATCTTCTTGACGCGCCGTTCGTGTCGCCCACCATCGAACGGCGCCGCCAGAAACGCCTTCAATACCTCCACCGCGCCGGCCGGATCGATGAAACGGGCCGGCAGCACGAGTACGTTAGCGTTGTTGTGGCGCCGGGCAAGCTCGCCTAGCCGGGCGTTCCAGGCCAACGCGGCGCGGACGCCGCGATGACGGTTGGCCGTCATCGACATGCCGATCCCAGAACCGCAGACCAGCACGCCCAACCGACACGCGCCCTCGCCGACGGCGGCGGCGACGGCGTGCCCGTAGTCCGGATAGTCGGCCGACCGGTCCGAGTCGGTTCCGAAATCCACCGGCTCGAACCCCAATTCGACCAGCGCGGCTTTCAGCTGTGCCTTTAGCTCGAAACCGGCATGGTCAGCGCCGATCGCGACCTTACGATCCACGCTTGCCGCCCCGTCCACCACCCGCTAACGAACCCGCCAAACCGCAGAGCTTTCCTTTCAACTGATGCGCGAACGGTGCAATGTGCCCACCGTGTCGATCCGCCGCTGCGCGATCCGGTCCGCCGCCTCCGCGGTGGTCAGATTCTCTTCCCGCGCCAGCTCGAACACCTCGAGCAGCGTCTGATAGATCTCGCCCGCCTTACGCTTCGAGCGGTCCGTGCTCCAGTCGGCCAGCTCGGAGTAGACGTTGATCAGGCCGCCGGCGTTGATCACATAGTCCGGCGCGTAAAGGATCCCACGCTCCTGCAGCGCGTTGGCATCCTCCTCGGTCGCCAGCTGGTTGTTGGCGGCGCCCGCGATGATGTCGGCCTTCAGCTTCGGGATCGTCTCGGAGTTGACGATCGCGCCCAGAGCGCACGGCGCGAAGATATCGGCGTCGACCTCGTAGATCTCGTCGGTCTTCACCGCCTCGGCGCCGAAGTCGTCGACCACCCGCTCCACCTTGTCATCGCTGATGTCGGTGACGATCAACTTCGCACCCTCGCCCGCCAAGTTCTCGCACAGGTAGTAGCCGACGTGCCCCACGCCCTGCACCGCCACGACTTTCCCCTTCAGCGATTCCTCGCCGTACTTCGCCAGCGCGCACGCCTTCATACCGCGGTAGGTCCCGTACGCCGTCACCGGCGACGGGTCGCCCGACCGGCCCGCGATACCCACCACGTGTTCCGTCTCCATGTGGACGTAGTCCATGTCCTCGACGGAAGTGCCGACATCCTCGGCTGTGATGTAGCGGCCTTTCAGCGTCTCGACGGCGCGACCGTGAGCCCGGAATACCATCTCGCGCCGTGGGCCGGCCATGTCCGGTTCGCCGATGATCACTGACTTACCGCCCCCCAGGTTGAGGCCCGCCACGGCCGCCTTGTAAGTCATCCCGAGCGACAGGCGGAGCACGTCGACCAACGCTTCTTCTTCGTTCTCGTAGTTCCAGAAGCGACAGCCGCCGAGCGCCGGCCCCAGGGTCGTGTCGTGGATGGCGATGATCCCCATGTACCCCACCGACTCTTCCCGCGTGAACAGGACCTGCTCGTGACCGTACTTGCCCATCGGCTTGAAGACTTCCATCGCGCACCTCGTCTTTCTATTCGCTACAGCTCCTCGAGACCTCTACGCTGCGACCCTTACGGCCCGGCCGCCTTCTCCTGATACAACGTCCTGACGATCACCAGCCGCTGGATCTCGCTGGTGCCCTCGTAGATTTCCGTCACCTTGGCGTCGCGGAACAGCTTCTCCACCGGGTAGTCGCGCATGAACCCGTAGCCGCCGAACACGTTGACCGCCTGCGACGTCACCCAGACGGCCGTCTCGCTGCAGTGCAGCTTGGTCATGCTCGACAGCCGCATGTCCGGCTGGCCGCCGTCCCACGCCCGCGCCGCCCGGTACAGCAGCCCCCGGGCCGCTTCGACGCGCGTGGCCATGTCGGCCAGCTTGAACGCCAGACCCTGAAAGTTCTTGATCGGCCGGCCGAACTGCTTCCGCACGCCGGCATAGTCGATGGCGTGCTCGAGCGCGGCCTCGGCGATGCCCAGCGCCTGGGCCCCCACGCCCAATCGCCCGCCCTCGAGGCTGGACAGGGCGTAGATGAAGCCCTTGTCCGGATCGCCCAGCAGCGCCTCGGGCCCGACCTTCATGTCGTTGAAGGCGACCGAGACGGTCTCCGAGCTCCGCAAGCCCGTCTTGTCCTCCTTCTTGCCCACCACGTAGCCCGGCGTGTCGGTGGGAATGACGAAAGCGCCGATGCCGCGCGGGCCGCGGCGATCGCCCGGTTCGTCGGTCCGGGCCATCACCAGCACGACATCCGCCGCGCCGCCATTCGTCACCCACATCTTCTCGCCGTTCAGCACCCAGCCGTCGCCGTCGCGAACGGCCCGGGCCTTCAAGCTGGCCGCGTCGCTGCCGGCGTCCGCCTCCGACAGCGCGAAGGCGGCGAGCACCTCGCCCCGCGCCATGCGCGGAAGCCAATTCCGCTTCTGCTCGTCGCTGCCGTACTTCAGGATCATCTGGCTGGGCAGCGAATTGTGGACCGACATCGTGATGGCGACCGAAGCATCGCCCCAAGCGATCTGCTCCAACGCCACCAGGTAGGTCAGCATGCCGAGGTCCAGACCGTCGTACTCCTCCGGCAACAGCATCCCGAAGAAGCCCAGCTCGGCCATCTGCGGCAGCACCTCGCCGTGGAACTCACTCTCGGCGTCCCAGCGCGCCGCGTGCGGCCGCAGCTCGTTCTCGGCGAACTCGCGCGCCAGCTGCCGGATCTGTTCCTGTTCCTCGCTCAGTGTGTAATCGCGCTTCATGTCATTCGTAGTTGTAGAACCCCCGGCCCGACTTGCGGCCGAGCCAGCCGGCGTTCACGTACTTCCTCAGCAGTGGGCAAGGTCGATATTTGTCTTCCCCCAGATCCTTGTGCAATACCTCGAGGATGAACAGGCAAACGTCCAGTCCGATGAGGTCGGCCAGCGCCAGCGGGCCCATGGGGTGGTTCATGCCCAGCTTCATGATCTGGTCGATCGCCTCGGCCTCGGCCACGCCTTCGTACAGGCAGTAAACCGCTTCGTTGATCATCGGCATCAGCACCCGGTTGCTGACGAAGCCCGGCGAATCGTTTGCCACCACTGGCGTCTTGCCCAGGTCCGTCGCCAGGCTGACCACGGCCTCCGCCGTCGCGTCCGAGGTCGCCAGCCCGCGAACGACCTCGACCAGCTTCATCATCGGGACCGGGTTCATGAAGTGCATGCCGATCACTTTGTCGGGTCGCGTCGTATAGGCAGCCAGCCGCGTGATCGGGATCGAGCTGGTGTTGCTGGCGAGGATGGCGTCCTCGGCGGCGATGTCGTTCAGCTTCGTGAACGTCTCCTCCTTGATGCCTTCGTCCTCGGGGACCGCCTCGACGACGATGAAAGCGTCGGCGGCATCGCCCAACTGGGTCGAACTGGTGATGCGGCCCAGCGCCGCGCCCTTCGCCTCGTCGTCGATGACGCCCTTCTTCACCTGCCGCGCCAGGTTCTTGTCAATGATCGCCACCGCCTTCTCGAGGAAGCTGGCCTCCACATCGATCAGCGTGACGTCGAACCCACTCTGCGCGAAGACGTGGGCAATTCCGTTGCCCATCGTACCGGCGCCGATCACCGCCGCCTTACCACCTCTGTCCGGACTCATCTCAGGTCACCCTCCGGATTGAATGTCGATTGTCGCATCGCCCCGACCCGCGAGTCGACCAGCGGCCGCAACTCCACCATCCGCGGTGACTCCTTCAGTTTGGGCGTGCGGAATAGCCACACGATCAGCGGCACCGACAGTACCGTCGTCAGCACGCTGCCCTCCGGCCCAAAGGCGCCGCCGGTGAAGGCCTCCGGGCCCAGCATCACGGTGTCGTAGACCGGGACGTCGAAATCGATGCCGCTCACCGGCAAGTCGAAGACCGCGGACATCAACCAGTTCCACCCCCAATGCACGCCGATGGCCGTCCACAGCGAACGCGTTCGCAGATACGCCGCCGCCATGATGGCGCCGGCCAACCCGATGTTCAGCACCGCGATGGGGCTCACCTCCGGGTTGAACAGGTGGAGCGCGCCGAACGCCGCCGAGGACAGAACCACCGCCAGCGGGGCTCCGATCGACTCCACCAGCACCTGGAACGCATAGCCTCGGAACAGCAACTCCTCGCCCGCCGCCGCCACCGCCAGCAGCAGCGCCAGGCCGCCGACGCTGCCCAGCCAGCCGGCCAGCGTCCCCGCTCCGGGCTCCAGCCTCACCCAGCCGACCGCCACCTGCAACACCACCAGCACGACGATGAACCCGCCGCCGATCACGACACCGATCAGCAGGCCGCGCCATGCTTCTCGGCCCAGCGGGAAGCCCAGCGCCGCGAACCGCCGCCGCTCTACCCACCGCAACATCACCCACGAGCTGAACAGCATGGCCACGACCGCTATGCTGCTGGGGATGGCCAGTTCCCACAGCCGACCCACCAACTCGATTCGCACCAGAACCAGCGACGCCGCGACTCCCAGCACCACCAGCGTCACGACCGTGATCCCCGAAAAGAGGAGCAAGCGCCAGACCGCGCGCAGCTTCTCCTGGCCGTAGAACAGATCTCTTGTTCTCAATCGCTCCGACTCCCGATACGAAAAAGCCCTCGAAGCTAGAAGAGCTCGAGGGCGCGGGGACGGATTCGAATGCTAATAAGCAGTACAAGCGCCACCTTCGGCACGGCGAGCAGCAGGAACGGCCCGACTCCCACGGCGATCGCCCGCCCCAGATCGCCCGTCGTCGCCGCCAGCCACGCCGCACCACCGAACTGAATCAACAAGGCGCCCGCGATCAACCCGACCAGCAGTCGCGGTGTCCCGGCCGCGCGCCCCGCCGTCGCACCCACGACCCAGGCCGCCGCCGGAAAGGCCAGCAGGTATCCAGCCGTGGGGCCGAGCAGATAGGCCAAACCACCGCCCGCCGCGAAGACCGGCGCGCCCAACGCTCCGGCCGCCAGATAGACGACCTGTGAAATCGCGCCCAGACCCGCGCCCAACACGGCACCGGCCAGCAGCACGCATACCAGCTGTAACGTGAACGGGACCGGTGTCCCCGGCAGCGGAATCGCCACCTTGGCTCCGAACGCCGTCGCCAGCGCGAAGACGGCGACGCCGATCGTTCGCCGTAGCGCCCGGCTCGTGACGAACTCCTCCCGCGCCCAGCTCAGCGCGCGGCTCTGCGGTCTGAGACTCATCCAGCGTCTCCGTCTCGCGGTCGGCGCGTACCGATCACGCCCGCTCGACGCTCACGGCGACGGCGTTGCCACCACCCAGGCACAGCGTCGCCATACCGGTCTTGGCGCCGCGGTCCTCCATAGCGCCCAGCAGCGTCACCAGAATGCGGGCACCCGAGGCGCCGATCGGGTGTCCCAGCGCGATCGCTCCACCGTTCACATTGACGCGCTCCCAATCCCAATCGAGTCCGCGACCATCGGCGACCGCCTGCGCGGCGAACGCTTCGTTGGCTTCTATGAGATCGTAATCCTTGATCGTCGTTCCGTCCTTCGCCATCAGCTTCTGCACGGCTTCGATCGGCGCGAAGAACAGATCCTGCGGCTCGGTGGACCCCACCGAGTAGTTGCGAATGAACGCCTTGATCTCCAGCCCGCGTTCCTCCGCAAAGCGCTGCGACGTGACCACCAACGCCGCCGCTCCGTCGTTCAACGCCGAAGCGTTGCCCGCCGTCACGGTGTACTCCGTCACTTCCTTCGGGGCGCTGTCGCCGAACACCGGTCTCAACTTGGCCAGCGCCTCCAGCGTGGTGTCGGCTCGCGGGTTCTCGTCGGTGTCGACCACGGTGACCTGACCCTTGCGACCGGGCACCTCGACAGCGATGGTCTCCGCCGCGAACTTGCCCGCTTCGATCGCCGCGGCCGCTCTCCTCTGGCTCTCGTACGCGTACTGGTCCTGATCCTCGCGCGAGATCCCCGCTTTCATCGCCGTGTACTCGGCGTGACCGCCCATGTGGCAGTCGTAGAAGCCGCACCAGAGGCCATCGTGGATCAGCCCGTCAACCATCTTGTTGTTCCCGAACTTCACGCCGTCCCGGTAACCGAACAGATAGTACGGCGCGTTCGACATCGACTCCTGGCCACCGGCCACGGCGACCTCGTAGTCGCCCGCCTTGATCGCCTGGGCCGCCAGCATCACCGCCTTCAGACCCGAACCGCAGACCTTGTTGATCGTGACCGCCGGAACGGTGGCCGGTATGCCCCCCCCGATCGCCGCCTGGCGCGCCGGCGCCTGGCCGACACCACCCTGCAGCACATGACCCATCAGCACATCCTCCACCTCGCCCGGCTCGATCCCGGCTCGTTTCACCGCCTCGCGGATGACGATGGCGCCCAGCTGTGGCGCCTTGAACTTGGCCAAACCGCCGAGGAAGCGGCCGATCGGCGTTCTAACGTAGCTAACGATAACCGGAGTCGTTCTTGGGTCCGTCATATCGGCATACCCTGTCTAGTCCGGCCGCTCCGCGACCAGAGTCGGTCTGTCTTCCTGAGGCGCGAGATACCCCCAGGCGATGTTGGGGTCGTGCTCAAAAATTAGCAAAGTTCGTTCCCTCGCCACCCTCTCCAGGACGTGGCGCTTCGTCTCGAGGGTCACGAGCGGCTCCACATCGTAGCCCATGATCCACGGAAGCGGAAGATGCGCCGCCGTGGGGATCAAATCGGCCAGATACAGGGCCGATTCCCCGTCCGATTCGATCCAGATCGACTGGTGTCCCGGCGTGTGACCGGGCGTGGGGAACAGCCCGATTCCGGGGACCACCTCGGCGGGTCCATCCGCCGGCTC
>JASFMO010000171.1:0-7110 GCA_050117535.1 Gemmatimonadales bacterium
CGCTAAATAGCCGTTCGGCGACAGTTATCTCACCTCTGATTTCGGGTTCCGGGATCCGGAACCATGTTCGGATCGGCACGTTGCGTCGCAATTGCGGTGCGGGCGTTACTTCCACATTTCGCGATTCCAGGGCGGTCCAGCGTCGCGTAAGTCCGTCGGCGTACATCCAGGCGAACGGGTCGCCGTAACGCTCGGTATCCTGGCTGTTGAAGAAGACGATGACGGCGCCGTCCTCGGACCGGAGGATCGCGCGCTCGTAGGGCCCGAAACGCGCCGGGGTCTGTGGCTCGGGTATCGCGAAGCGGTGTTGAACCGCGATACCGCTAATCCTCTGGCCCCGGGAAATCCACAGCGCCTCGCGAATGTCGTGCCGCGTTCCGGCTCTGTCCTCCCAGCGGTCGAAGTGCTCGCCGAGCTCGAGCGTGTAGTCGCTTTGGCGGCCGCGGATGACCAGGGCTTCGGCGTCGCCGTCGGCGGTCACGGTCAAGCGAAGGGAATCGGAGGGAAACAGGCGCCACGGTTCGCGAAGTGGAGCTTCGCGCGCCTCGAGATCCAGGATCGAGCGCCAACCGGACCCAATCAGTTGCCATGCCAGGTAGCGTTTTTGGAGCGCGTCGGAAGTCACGAAATTGGCGAGCTCCAGAACGATCGCTCGCGTCTGGCCGGACTCGAGAGGAAGGAAGAGCAGACTGGTCGAGAATTCGGTGGCCGTGACCGCCAGGGCAGAATCGGGCTGGCCGGGTTGGGCCGCGCTCTGGCGGGAGGCCGCCTCGTCGGTTCGGTCGGGGCCACAAGCCTGGAGAGCGAGCAATAGTAGGAGCGGGGCGCGCAGGTTCTTTGGCATGGTGGCTAAGGTATTCTGCGGCGCCCGGCGTGGCCAGATGGTCTGTCGCGCCCCGGAGAGCGACCCTATCTTGCGGCGGTCCTATCCGACGGATTACACGATCGCGTCAAAGGTGACGTGGGCGGCTGTCGCGGGCGGGCTGATCCCGGCTGGCCGTTTGTCGGGCGTGCGCTCGTGTGGTGGCAGCAGGTGCAGACCGCTCGGCGATTCCTAATCAAGCGAGGTGCGAGTCCCTTGGCGATGAACATCATAGGCAGGATACGGCGCATCAAGCTCCACACGCAGATCCTAATCGCCTTGATAGTGGGTGCGATTCTGGGGCCGCTGCTGGGCGGTTTCGGCATGGCCATCAAACCGTTGGGCGACGCCTTCATCAATCTGTTGGTGATGATCGTGGTTCCGCTGGTGATGGCGTCGTTGATTGTCGGAACGGCCAGTCTTGGGGATCTACGCAAGCTGGGCCGAATCGGGGTCAAGACGGTAGCGTTCTATCTCGTCGCGACGGCGTTGGCGGTTGCTCTGGGACTACTGGCGGCCCAGACGCTGAACCCGGGCGTGGGGCTGGACGAGGGAGTCAAGTCGAGGATGCTGTCCGATTTCGCAGGCGTAACGGCACAGCAACTCGAGCGATTGGGCGAGAGGCCGTCGATTGCCGATCTCCTCGTCAGAATCATCCCGAGGAACCCGTTCCAGGCGATGGTGGAGACGAATTTTCTGCAGATCATCTTCTTTGCCATTCTCTTCGGCATCTCGCTGACGATACTGACGGAAGCGCGCAGGAAGCCCGTGCTCGACTTCTTGAATGGCGTGAACGATGCGATGATCGTTCTGGTCAAACTGGTGATGCGTGTGGCGCCGATCGGTGTTTTCGCGCTGATCGCGGCGGTCGCGGCTCAGTTCGGCTACGGAGTGTTGATCACGCTGTTGAAGTACGTCGTGATCACGATCGGAGCCATGGCCGTCTTCACGGTGACGTTCTACCCGGTCGCGCTGCGGCTGTCGGGAATGTCGCCGTGGTTCTTCCTGAAGAAGTACTACGAGGTATTTCTTTTCGCCTTTTCAACGTCCTCCAGCAACGCGACTCTGCCTGTGAATCTTCAGGTGAGCGAGGAGGATTTGGGCGTCTCGAACGAGGTGGCTTCGTTCGTGCTTCCGCTGGGTGCGACGGTGAACATGAACGGCACGGCGATCTACCAGGGGGTGAGCGCCGTCTTCATCGCCCAGGTTTTCGGCATCAGCCTCGCGTTGCCGGATCTCCTGACCATCGTGTTGACGGCTACGCTGGCGTCGATCGGCGCAGCGGGCGTCCCGGGAATCGGCATGGTCACGCTGACGATCGTGCTAACGCAGCTCGGAGTGCCGCTGGAGGGGATCGCGCTGGTCGTGGGTGTCGAGAGGATTCTGGACATGTCCCGAACCGCCGTGAACGTCACGGGCGATACGGTGTGCGCGATTTGGGTCGCGAAGACGGAAGGGGAGCTGAGCATTCCGGAAGAGGGGAGGCAACTGGCCGCGGCGTCCTAGCGCGGCTGTGGCGGACGATAATGGACCGGAAGCGTATCATGGGCTGGGGGAGGGGAGCGCCCTCAACCCCCCAACCCGAGCCTGCGGTCCAACTTACGGTAGAAGCGGTGGATGCGGCGTGCGTTGGTGCCGAGGTCCCCTTTCCCGACGCGGGAGGCGGATCGCATATCGACGCGGGTCAGGGCGTTCTGGTCGAGCTTCAACTTGAGGCGCACGTCGTCCACGAGGCGGAACACCAGGGTCTTGGCTTCGGCGTGTATGAGGCCGGTGCCCTCGTCGGCACTGACGAGCGTCCAGCGCGACCGCGACTCTATCATGTCGATGATCTCGTCCCAGACCTTGGCGAAGGGGATCACGTAAGTGCGGCCTCGCAATCTCGGGTCTTCGGCCGTCTCGCTGGTCTGGGCCGTATTTTGTGTCAGTGCTTCCCAGATTTTGTTGGCAGCCATCGCGAATGAAGTCACGTAAGGGTCCTGGGCACCTGATCATGCGGAGGACCGCCGGATTGTGCAAGATCGCATCGGGGAGCGCACTTTGCGAGGCGCGGGATTCGCTTAGTATAGTGGGCGCAGCCAAGGAAAGCCCGAGCCGGAAAGGAGCCGTGCATTGAAAGTGGTGATCCCCCTCGCGGGGAAAGGAACACGCTTGCGGCCGCACACGCATACGGTGCCCAAGCCGCTTCTGGAGGTCGCCGGCAAGGCCGTTCTGGACTACGTGGTTGAAGACGTGGTTGAGCGGCTCGATGTGGAGCAACTGGTCTTCATCACCGGCCACCTGAAGGAACAGGTGGAGGCGCACGTAGAGGCGCACTATGCCGTGCCGTCGGTGTTCGTGGAGCAGCCGACGCAGAACGGCACAGCCGGGGCGATCAAGCTGTCCGAACCGTACGTGGATGGGCCCGTTCTCATCATCTTCGTGGACACGCTGTTCGACGCGGATCTCTCCGTCATCGAGGCTCACCCCGACGCGGACGGTTTCATCTGGGCGAAAGAGGTTGAGGATTATCAGCGTTTTGGCGTGATCGTGACCGACGCCGACGGGATGATGCAACGTATCGTGGAGAAGCCCACGGAGCCGATATCGCGATTGGCGAACATAGGACTCTACTATTTGAGGGACCATCGTCTGCTGTTCGAGGGCATCGACCGGACGTTGGCCGCCGATCCCTATCTGGGCGAGTTCTTCCTAACCGATGCCTTGCAGTACATGGTAGACAAGGGATCGAAGATCCGAGTACTGGAGGTCGAAGGTTGGTACGACTGCGGCAAGCCCGAGACGCTGTTGGCGACCAACCTTCACCTGCTAGGCGCGGGGCGCGCTCAGCGGCCGAGCGATCCCGGCGACAACACAATCATCGACCCGGTAAGGATCGAGGCGGGAGTGGAGTTGTCCGGGTCGGTCATCGGCCCGAACGTCACCATCGGCCGCGGCAGTCGGATTCGTGCCTCGACACTGCGCGATTGCATCGTCGGAAGCGAGGCTGTGATCGAGGAGTGTGTGTTGGAGGACTCGTTGATCGGATCGAGTTCAGAGTTGAGAGGTTTTCGCGGCACGGCCCTAGTGGGTGACCACAGCGCGGCGTTCACGGGGAACGCCTGACTCGTATGGTAGGGTCGAGGGCGCAGCTCCGCCGGCGTCAAAAGCCAGCGACCGAAGCCAGAATGGTTAGGAGTCGGATGGGGCCGGCTGCGCCGTCGATGTCGCGAAACCACTCGTTCACGGTGTGCGTGTCGCCGGACTCACCGCCGCCGCCGATGGCGATGCCCGGGACTCCGAGGGCGAGGGGAACGTTGGCGTCGGTCGAGGAGACGGCGTACTGGGGCTCGACATCGAGGGCGACGGTCGCCGCTGCGGCCGCCTGCACGAGCGGGTGCGCGGCCTCGATCGCGCCAGCCGGTCGCTCGCCGATGAGGTCGAAGGCGGCATCGAGCCGTCCCGTAGCGCGCGACCGTTCGGCGGCGACACTGGAATGGAGGGCGTCGCGGATGCGCGACTCGGTGGCAGCGAGCATCGCATCGTCCTCGGATCTGAGATCGAGCTCGACCCAGCTTTCGGCTGGGATGGCGTTGATGCTCGTCCCGCCGCCGTGCCGGGCGGCGGTGAGCGCGGTGCGGGGCTGCTGGGGCAGTTCCAGGCTGGCGATGCGATGAATGAAGTCGCCGACGGCGTTGGCGGGGTTCGCACGACCCCAGTCGCTCCATGAATGTCCACCGGCGCCACGCACGGCTATTCGGAAGCGGCGGCTGCCCAGGGCGTGATGAATGATGCGGCGGAGGCCGCTGCCATCGACGGCGATGAAGGCGGCCGCCTGGCGAAGCGGACTTTCAGCGGCGAAGAGATGCTTTACGCCTCTGAGGTCGCCGGGCCCTTCTTCGCCGACGGTGAAGGCAAAGAGGATTGGACGCTGCGGTCGCGCCTGGGCGTGCGTGAGCGAGCGCAGGACCGCGAGTCCGACGGCGAGACCGCGGGCGTTGTCCGCGATACCGGGGCCGGTCCAGCGAGATCCCTGGCGTACGATCTGAATGGGCGTTTCGGGGCCGAAGACCGTGTCGACATGGGTCGCGATGATGACGGGCGGCGAGCCGTCGGCGTCGCTCGTGGTGGGGAACCAGACGAGTAGGTTGCCGACGGTGTCGAATTGGGGGGTCATGTCCAGCAATCCGAGCTTGGCGGCGATGGTCTCCGAACGTTCGCGCTCGTGGAACGGCGGGGCCGGCACGCGAGCGAGCTCGATCTGCTCGTTGAGCACCGATTCGGCCTGCTGGGCCAGCCAGTCGCGGGCCCGCAAGAACTGGTCGGACTGGAGGGGTGGGTTCCGCTCCATGTTCGTAGGCATCGAGCCAAACATCGTGGTGGCGCTCGAAGCTGTCAACGCGAGACCGAGGTCGGAGTGTCGGCGTTCCTGACGCTTGATCATCTGGCGTTCGTAGGCATCGGCATCGCGGCGGGCCTGGTGACGAACGCGGTGGCGATCTGGATGCTATTTCATCCGCACGATCCGCTGAAGATTGGCCGGCTGCGCTTGTTCCCGCAGGGCGCCATCCCAAAGGAGATCGACCGGATCGCGCATCGGATCGGTCTGACGGTGGGAACGCACCTTCTGCGTACCGAGGACATCGTCGAGACGCTGGGTAGAGCCGAGTTTCGCGAGCGTTTCGATCGGACCCTGCGTTCGGCGCTCGAGAGCCTCTTGGACAAAGAACTCGGCAATCTGCAGACGGAAATCCCTGAGACACGCCTGGACGAAGTCACGGGCACGGTGGCCGATTTCGGCCAGCGGTTGCTCGAGGGGCTGGTCGATTATCTCAATGGCGGATCGTTTGAACGGCGTGTACGGGAGTTCGTCGACCGGCTAAACCGAGAGTTTGGCGATGAGCCCCTGGAACGAGTGTTGACGCCTGAAGCGCGTCGGCAGCTGGTGGTCGTGTTTCACGACCTGGGCGAAGGTGTGGTGATGGGGTCGGGCTTCCGGGACGGGATCCGGGAGTTCTTCCAGCGAAACCTGCGGGACTTCGTCACCTCGGAGCAGGCGCTCGGTCGCTACTTTCCGACGGGCGCGATCAATTTTGGGGAGGCGGTCGTCCGCAATTACCTACCGCTGGTGCTCGACCGGTTCGGACAGGTTCTCGAATCGCCGGCCGCGCAAGAGCGCGTTCGTCGAGCCTTGAGCAACTTCATCGACAGTTACTTGAGCCAACAGGGAATCTTTCAGCAAATCGTCGGGCGACTGATCATCACCGAGCGGACGCTGAATCAGACCGTTCAAGCGCTCGAGCGAGGTGGGGCGGAGGAGGTGGCGGCACTTCTGCGTGAGCCGTTGATCCAGGATCGGGCGGCGGCGGCGGTGAACGATGCGATCGACGATATGCTGGCGCGTCCGGTGAAAGAGATCTTCGGCGATATGAGCGACGAGGATCTCGCCCGCGTCGGGGATGTGTTGGCCGATCGGATCGTTGATTTCTTCAGACACGAGACGACCGAGGAGTTCGTCTTCAGCCGAGTCGATCGGTTCCTCAAGGCCTCGGAGGGGAAGAGGCTGGGCGATATCGTGGAGTATCTGGGCCCCGAGGCTGCCGGCCGAGTCACCGAGCGGCTGGCGGATTGGATTGTCGAGATCGCGCGCGGCGGTCGGGTTCGCGCGCTCCTGGAGACGGCGCTCGTCCGCCAGACCGAGTGGTTGTTGACGGTGCCGATTGGGCGCGTCCGGGACTTCTTGCCACCCGATGCTCTCGACCGTGCCGAGCAACTGCTTTTCGATCCGCTGTGGGAGTTTCTACAGTCGAGGGTCCCGGTCGTTGTGTCGGAGCTTCCCATCGCTGAGATGGTGGAGCACCGGATCCGGGCGTATCCGATCGCGGAGTTGGAGAAGCTGATCTGGACAGTAACACGCCGGGAACTCAGGCTGATCGTGTACCTGGGTGGTTTCTTGGGCGCGGTCGTGGGCGCACTGATGGTCTTGGTTCAGATGCCCGTCGTGGGACTGACGTATTTGGGCGCGATCGTGGTGGCGTCTTACCTGTTTCTCAATCTGCGTTGATGGGGGGGCTGCCTGGCCGGCGACCCAAGCGGAGGGCGAGCGGTCCGTTTTCGCGAGCCGGGGCCCTACTTCAACTCGTCATCGCCGCCGGTCCGGCTTGGCTGCCCGGGCACCTGAATGCGCAGGCCATCGACTTCCGTTTCGTAGGTGTCGACATGTTCGGCGGCGCGGCTTGGGTAGCCGATTCCGACGTCGGCGTGTCGTT
>JASFMO010000172.1:0-7105 GCA_050117535.1 Gemmatimonadales bacterium
CTCGACGGTCACACAGTCACGTGTATGCTGCACGGCGCGAGCTTCGACGTGAGGTCGGGTGAGATCTTGTCACCACCGGCGTATGAGCCATTGAAGACGTATCGTGTACGGGTTGATGGTGATGACGTACTCGTCGCGGTCGAACCGTGATCCGATCGGCTGTTGAAGAGCGACGTCGCAACAGTCTCAGCGAATGTTGGTGCTTATGCAAGCGCAGCAGAGTTTGGCCGGGTCTTTGGATGTAGGGTCCATACGTAGTGAATTCCCGATATTGGACCAGCGGGTCAACGGCCACCGCCTGGTTTATCTGGACAACGCCGCGTCGTCTCAGAGGCCGCGCGCCGTACTCGACGCGCTCGCCCGCTACTACGAGCGGGACCATGCCAACGTACACCGGGGCATCCACGAGTTGTCAACACGGGCAACGGAGGCGTACGAAGGCGCGCGTGGGGTAGTCGCGGACTTCATCGGTGCCAGCGATCCTGGCGAAGTTGTCTTCGTTCGGGGGACGACGGAGGGTATCAATCTTGTCGCGTCGGCATGGGGGCCTGAGAACCTGACGGCGGGCGACGAGATCTTGCTGACCGTTCTGGAGCATCACTCGAACATCGTCCCCTGGCAGCTGCTAGCCCAACGAACAGGTGCGCGGCTGAGGTGTCTTGACATCGATGACGAAGGCCGGCTGCGCCTCGATCAGCTCGATGAGTTGCTGACGAGCCGGACGCGCTTGGTTTGTGTGACACATGTCTCGAATGCGCTGGGCACCATCAATCCGGTGGCGGAGATCGTGGCGGCTGCTCATCGGGTGGGGGCGCTGGCTCTCGTGGATGGGGCGCAGGCGGCGCCGCACTTGGCCTTGGATGTTCAGGCTTTAGGTTGCGACTTCTACGCGTTCAGCGGTCACAAGATGTGTGGGCCGACGGGCATCGGGGCCCTCTGGGGGCGGCGCGAACTGTTGGAGGAGATGTCGCCTTACCAGGGCGGCGGTGAAATGATCGAGATCGTCGAGTTGGAGAAGTCCACCTACAAACCGGCGCCGCAGAAGTTCGAGGCGGGAACGCCGAATATTGCCGGTGCGGTGGGCCTGGCGGCGGCGATCGAGTACCTGACGCAGATCGGTCTCGAGCAGGTTCACGCTCACGAGGCCGAACTCATCTTGTATGCCGCCGAACTGTGCAGCCGGATCCCCGGGTTTCGACAGCTTGGCCCGCTGGGAGGTGATCGTGCGGGGGTTCTGTCGTTCGAGCTCGGGGACATTCACCCGCATGACCTGGCGCAAGTTCTGAACGATCGGGGCATCGCGGTGCGCGCGGGACATCACTGCAACCAGCCGCTGATGCGGCGGCTGGGTCTCGGCGCGACGACGCGGGCCTCGTTCTATCTCTACAATGGTCGGGATGATGTCGAGGCTTTGTCGGATGGGCTGAGTGCAGCGCTGACGTTCTTTGGCTAGGAGGTCGCGAATGGCGGGAAAGAAGATACTGCAGTTGGTTGGAGACTTTGTCGAAGACTACGAGGTCATGGTGCCCTTCCAGGCCTTGCAGATGGTTGGCCACACCGTACACGCCGTCTGTCCTGACAAGAGGGCCGGAGAGAAAGTGCGGACCGCGATTCACGACTTCGAGGGCGATCAGACGTACAGCGAGAAGCGCGGGCACGATTTTGCCCTCAATGCCAGCTTCGATGATGTGAAGGTGGCGGACTACGATGCATTAGTCATCTCGGGCGGTCGGGCTCCGGAGTACATCCGCTTGAACGATCGTGTGTTGGAGATCGTGCGTGAGTTTGCTGAGGCCGACAAGCCCATAGCCGCGATTTGCCACGGCGCCCAGGTTCTGACGGCAGCGGGGGTGATCGCGGGGAAAACCGTATCCGCGTATCCGGCGGTCGGGCCGGAAGTGAGCCTGGCGGGAGCTTCTTATGCGGAGATAGAGATCGCGGACGCCGTGACCGACGGCAAGCTGGTCACCGCGCCTGCTTGGCCGGCACACCCGACTTGGCTGGCCAAGTTCCTGGAGGTACTGGGAACCAGAATCGATCCGTAGGGCCCTATCGGGGGGTTGACTGCGGGAAAATGGGGCCACCGGGTGCTCGGGGCGAGCGAGTGTGGCCACCGCCATGTGAGCTTCGCTTGCTAGCGCGGCCGCCGTTGGCGAGGCTCGGTGCCCCACCGCCGATCACTCCTCTTCCTCGTCCTGCATATCCCTCACGTCTCCGATCAGTCTCGCGCGCTTGAGTGCATCATGTCCGAAGCGGTCGGCGATCAAGTCGACAGCTTCGGCAACCCGTTGGGCGTTGTCTTCACGCCGACCCTCCTCCTGAAACAGCCTGAGCTGCCGGTCGGGCTCGCACTCGTGGAGTCCGGATACGCTGATGCCAATCAGCCGTACGGGGCGGTCGCCGGGATCGGCGGTCGCGAGAAGCTCGCAGGCGACGGGGTAGATGCTCTCGGTGGTGGCCATCGATGAACGCATGGTGCGGCGCTTGGTGAGCGTGTCGAAAGGTGCGAGTCTCAGCTTCACCGTGATCGTGTGCGCGGCGAGACGACGACGTCGAAGGCGGGCGACAACTTGTTCCGTAAGCGCGAGAAGTGTGCGGCGCACGAAGTTGCGGTCTTCGGTGTCCGTCATGAAGGTCGTCTCGCGACCGATCTGCCTACGCTGCCGGCCAGGTTGTACGGGGCGGTCATCGATGCCGTTGGCCAGTTGATGCAGATGCACGGCGTGAGCGTGACCCAGGTTGCGCTCGAGCAGCCCGAGCGGAACCTGAGCCAGATCGCCGATCGTTCGCAGGCCGAGAGCGTGCAACCGTTGGGCCGTCTTCGCTCCAACGCCCCAGAGGCGTTCCACCGGCAAGGGCGCCAAGAAGGATCTCTCGTTTCCAGGTTCGACCACGACGAGGCCATCCGGTTTCCGGAGGTCCGACGCCAGTTTCGCGAGGAACTTGTTCGGAGCCACGCCCAAAGACACCGTCAATCTCTCTTCCGCACGGACCCTCTTCTTGATTTCCGCGGCGATCGCGGCGCCGTCCCCGAAGAGCCGGGAGGATGCGGTCACATCCAAGAACGCTTCGTCGATGCTCAACTTCTCCACGAGTTCCGTGTACGAAGCGAAGATTCGCATGACGCGTTCGGACACCTCGGCGTAGAGCTTAATGCGAGGTCGCAGGTAGACGGCATGCGGGCAGCGGCGGTACGCTTCGGAGATCGGCATGGCCGAGCGAAGCCCGAATCTGCGCGCCTCGTAATTGCAGGCGGCTACAACACCGCGCCCGTGACCCTCTCGCGGTTCAGCCCCGACCACAATCGGCTTGGAGGCGATGTCCGGGTTTTCACGCGCCTCGACGGATGCGTAGAAAGCGTCCATGTCGGCGTGGAGAATCGTATGGGCCATGCGTTGCTCCACGTTGACCGACCCCTCTTGGCTCTCTAACGTTCTAGCCGGGATATGAAAGACGCAACCTTAGGCGGTTACTGGCGCGAGCATGAGCGACCGCCGGCCTTCTCGGGCCGGGATGGCGATTCGTACACGGTGGAAATCATCACGGAATGCGCGGATGCCGAGAGTGTTGGTCCCTGGTGTGCTTACCTGTTCTTCTTGCGGTGGCGTGGCAGCGATCCTGTGGGCCACGTCGAAAGCGAGGTCTTGGCCGAAGCCGACAACGAAGAAGCCGTGCGGGCCACTCTGGAAAAATTGACACTGCACGAAGTCAAGGTCCTCCTCGATCGCTTGGTGCCCGAATAGTGGGAAGTCTCGAGGTCGTGCGAGGCCGAGTTCTGCGCAGCGTGGGAGGCGTCTATAGCGTCGAACTCGACGATGGTGGGCTCGTTGACTGCGCGGTTCGCGGCCGCTTGAAGCGGCAGAAGGTCATCGGGAAAGTAGCGGTGGGCGACGCCGTCGAGATAGAAAGAACGCCCGAGGGAACGGGTGTAATCAAGAGCCTGCTGCCGCGATCCTCACGCCTATCCCGGCGTTCTGCCGATGGTCGACGTGAGCAGATCATTGCCGCGAACGTTGACCAGCTAGCGGCGGTGTTCTCGGTCCGTCAGCCGGAGCCGGTGTTCGAGCTGATCGACCGATTCCTGGTTCTGGCGGAAGAGAGCGACATCGGGGCGTTCATAGTGGTCAACAAGACCGATCTCGCCGTCGAGACGGCCACGGCCAGCGCTTTCGCCGAGTACGAGCGAGTCGGGTACCCGGTCCTGTTCACGAGCGCCAAAACCAGACGGAATCTCGGACAGCTGGGTGAGCGGCTCGGCCGCCGCGTCACTCTGTTCGTGGGCCCGTCGGGCACGGGGAAGTCTAGTCTATTGAATGCGCTTCAGCCCGGTTTGGGCCTGCGTATCGGTGAGATCAGCAAGGCGATTCAGCGGGGGAGACATACGACGGTTTCCGCGTCACTCCATCGACTCGACATCGGCGGATATGTCGTCGATACGCCGGGCCTCGGCAAGCTCAAGTTCTGGGAGGTGGGCGAGCATGATCTGGCGTGGTGCTTCCCAGACTTCAGGGCGCTAGTGGGACACTGCCGTTTCCCCGACTGCCAACACACGCACGAGCCGGACTGCGCGGTGGCCGAGGCTGTCGAGGAGGGAAAGTTATCGGCGCGCAGGTACGAGAGTTATCGCAAGCTCATCGCGGAAGCCCAGTCGGATCAAAGGTGACGGTACGGGTGGCGCTGGATGGCGATCACGATGACGAGGACGATCAGGATCAAGAGCAGGAGACCGGGGAGGTGAAGAGGTGCGTACGGTTGAACGAGGTGAGTGAGAGAGATTGGTGTCGGTGATCGAGAAGATTGCGCGGGATTTGCGGCGTCGGACGCCGCGCCAAGCCGACGAGGGAAGCTACGATGCGCAGGCGGCGGTGGCGCTCATGTTGCGGCCAATGGAGGAAGGGCTGGAGTTCCTGGCGATCAAGCGGGCAGAGCATGAGAGAGACCCCTGGTCGGGTCACATGGCCTTGCCCGGTGGCCGGCGCGATGTGGCGGATGACAGCCTGTGGGCCACGGCGGTAAGGGAAACGCGCGAGGAGGTCGGGGTCGATCTCGTCCAGGTCGGCCATCGGCTGGGTCAGTTGGACGATGTGTGGCCAAGGACCCGACGGATCCCCGCCATCGCCATCACGCCGTTCGTGGTCGCCGTCGAGGCGGGTACGCGTGCGCACACGAGCACTGAGGTCGAGTCCGCGGTGTGGGTTCCGTTGGATATTGTCGTAGATGAGGAGTTGCGTGGCACTCTTAAGCTCGATGGGCTGCCGGATCGCGAGTTTCCGACCATCGAGTACGGCGGCCACGTAATCTGGGGCCTGACCCTGGGAATCTTGCGGCAGCTCGAAGCGGTCCTGAACCGGGTGGGATACCCGGACAGATGAACGGCTCGAGACCTACGCTGATCGTTGGCTGCGGATACACGGGGCTGCGCTTGGCGGCGCGTTTGCAGGCCATGCGTTTCGATGGGCCGATTGTCGGCACGACCCGCAGCGAGGAGCGGTCCGGTGAACTGGCGGCGGTGGGCGTGGAGCCACTGGTCGGTGGGCTGACTGAGAGAGAAGCGCTGCGCCGGATCGAACGACTCGACCCGAGGTTGGTGGTCTACTTCGTACCGCCAAGGCTGAGCGGCGAGGATCCGCTGCCAGGCGTGCTGCGTGCTTTGAAAGGATCCGCGCTCGAGGCTTTCCTCTATGCGAGCAGCACGTCTGTGTATGGGGATCGCGGTGGGGATTGGGTTGACGAAACGTCGGAGGTTCGTCCGGACAGCTTGACGGCGAAGGCGCGTCACGCGGCGGAACAGCGGGTTCTGGAGGCGGTGAAGGCCTGGGGTGTCGCTGCCCGGGTCTGCCGAATCACGGGGATCTACGGTCCAGGGCGGACGCTCAGGCGCGCTCTGGAGAGTGGTGATTATGTGCTGATCGAGGGTCACGATGCATGGGTTAACCGGGTTCACGTCGAGGACCTCGTGAGCGGGTTGGTCGCCGCCTGGAAAAGAGGCAGGGACGGCGCGGTCTACAATCTGACGGACGATGAACCGCACCGTGCATCGGATTTCGCCAACCTTGCGGCGCGGCTCCATGGGCTTCCGGCGCCGAATTGGGTCGGGCGTTACGAAGCCAGTCAGAGGCTGGGTGAGCAGCGCTTGCGGCGTAAGCTGGACAGCAAGCGGGTCAGAAACCAGCCGCTCAGAGAAGAACTGAGCGTGACGCTCGAGTACCCGTCCTTCCGGACTGGTCTTCCGGCGGCGGTTTCAATGGAACGCAGCGGCCAGTCGAACTAGTCCCGGCAGAGGTCAAGGTCGCGGGCGATTCCGCTCGTGGACGAGGGCTCGTAAGACCGACCGTTGTGCCAATCTTGACTGCTTCGCTCGAGCGATACCCCGCTCGGTCAGTCCACTCACAAAATAGAGGGACAGCTAGGCGGCTGCCCCTCCGTCGTTACGGCCGTCCGTGGTTCAGTTTGCGTCGTTCAACCAGTCGGCGATGAAGATGTTCGTGTCGCCTGGATTGGCGTTGTACCGGTTCGAGCCCCAGACGAGCTTGGTCCCGTCGGAGTTGAACATCGGGAAACCATCGAACTCATCGTGGAACGTGATGCGCTCGAGTCCGGTCCCATCAATGTTGATGGCGTAGAGGTCGAAGTTGCGCCCGCCGGGATCGTGCATGTTGGAGACGAAGATCACGCGCTCGCCGCTGGGGAAGAAATAGGGGGCGAAGTTGGCGGCGCCGTTATCGGTCAGCTGTCTCTTGTTCGAGCCGTCGGCATCCATCACGAATATCTCGAGCTTGCTGGGTCGTATCATGTCTTGAGCCAGCAGCCGCAAATAGTCTTGCTCTTCCTCGTCGGTCTTCGGGTGGTGGGCCCGGTAGACGATCTTTGTGCCGTCGTAAGAAAAGAAGGGCCCACCGTCGTAGCCCAACTCGTGCGTCAGCTTCTGCACGTTCGAGCCGTCGGCATCCATCGCGTAGATGTCGAGATCGCCGTCGCGCAGCGAAGTGAATACGATTCTCGTGCCGTCCCGCGAGATCGTGGCCTCGGCGTCGTAACGCCATGTGTCGGTCAACTGTCTGATGTTGCTCCCATCACGATCGGCGACGAAGATGTCGTACGACGG
>JASFMO010000173.1:0-7090 GCA_050117535.1 Gemmatimonadales bacterium
TGCCGGGCGGCCGCGACTCGCACGATGAAGACAGAATATGCCCATAGCCGCCGGTTCCGAGCAACCGCCGGCGAAGCGCGCCCGTCCGGCGTCGTGGGGCCTCGGACCTTCCGCTCATCCGTGGTGGACGCCAACGGTCCGCCTCCGCCCGGCTACCGTTAGAAGGGGAAGAAGATCGGGATCACCAGAGTGGCGGCCGCCACCATCAGCAGGTTGAGCGGCGCGCCGACCCGGAGGAAATCGCTGAACCGGTAACCGCCCGGTCCGAAGATGAACGTGTTGGTCTGGTAGCCGATGGGCGTCGCGTAGCTGTTCGACGCGGCGATCATCACCGCGATGACGAACGGTAGCGGCGAAACGTCCAGCCCGGCCGCGGTCGCGATGGCCACCGGCGTCAGCACTACCGCCGCGGCGTTGTTGCTCAGCACCGACGTCAGCAGGCTGGTCAGCAGGAAGAACGCCGCCAAAACGCCATGCAGGCCGAGCGGCATCGCCAGCGCCAACGCGTTTTGCGCCAACAGGTCGGCGGCGCCGGTCTTCTGCAGCGCGATCCCCAGCGGGATGATCGAGCCCAGCAGCACCAGCACCATCCAGTCCACGTCCTTGTAGGCCTCCTCCGGCGTCACGCAGCCGGTCACGAACATGGCGACCGCCCCCAGTAGGGCCGAGACGATGATCGGCATGACGCCGAACGCGGCGAGCAGGACGACGCCGGTCATGATGGCGACGGCCAGCGGCAGCTTTCGCACGCGCCGGGCGGGCCGGTCGATCGCTCCCAGGAGCGCCAGCTCGCGGCGGGCATGGACCACCAGCAGGTCGTCGGCCGTTCCCTCGACCAGCAGAAGGTCGCCGGGCGCGAGCACCACGTCACGGATGTGATCGACCAGCGAGACCCCGTGGCGCTGGACGCCCAGCACGGGCAGGTGGAAACGATGTCGCAGGTCCAGCTCGCGGATCGTGCGGCCGACGACGGGCGAGCGCGGCGGAACCAGCAGTTCGGCGAGCCGCATTTCCGCGGCTTCGCTGCGGCCGCCTTCGCCGGTCCGTTCCTCCGGCAGCGCCAGGTCGCCGGTGGGCCGGCTGATGGTCACGCCCGCCGTCGCTTCGATCGCGGCGATGTCTTTGATCTTGCCTTCGACCAGCAGGACGTCGTCGCTGCGGATCCTCGTGTCGGCGTCGATCGCCAGCAGCTTTCGATCGTCGCGCTCGATGCCGACGACCAGCAGCCCGTACTCGGACGCGAAGCGTAGCTCGCCCAGCGTTCGATCCGTCAACGGCGAACCGGCCTCGACGTGCAGGACCGAGAGGTAGTCGCGCAACTCGTAGGCGTCGACCAGGTCGGCGACGGCCGTCCGGGTCGGCGTCAGCCAACGCCCCACGCTAAGCAGGTACGCCACCCCCACAGCGGTGAGCGCCAGCGCGGGCAGCGTGATGTCGAACAGGTTGATACGCTCGAGACCCAACTGGAGCACCAGTCCGGCGACCAGCAGGTTCGTGCTCGTGCCGATCAGCGTCAGGGTGCCGCCCATCTGACTGGCGAACGACACGTGCATCAAGATGCGGGACGGCGCCGAGCCGACCTTACGGGCGATGCCGAGGACGAGCGGAATCATCACCAGCACCACGGGCGTGTTGTTCATGAAAGCGCTGAGCGGGATGACCAAGACCAAGCTGACGACCAGCAGCCGGAACTCGCTCTTGCCGGCGAGGCGCGCGACCCGGCGGCCGAGGGCGTCCACGGCGCCGGTCCGCACGAGACCGGCCGACAGCACGAACATCGCCGCGACGGTCAGCATCGCCTCGTTGGCGAACCCGCTCGTCCCCTCCCGGATCGTGACCAGACCGCTGACCATCAACGAGGTCATCACGATCAGCCCGACGACGTCCACCCGCAGCCGGTTCCAGATGAACAGGCCGAGGGCCGCGAGGGTAATGGCGCAAGCGATCCAGATTTCGGCGGTCACGATTCGCTCCGAAGAAGTTGACCGAATCTATGCGCGGCGGGAGGTCTGAAAAGGGGCCTGTTGGCGATTTCTGCCCTACCGTTGCCCGCTCGCCGGCGCCGAGCATAGAAACCGCCAGCCGTGTTGATCTCTTGTTGATGCCGATGCGGCACCTTCCCTAACGGTCGCTCGCCGCGTCCGGCGGCGGGAGGTATAATGTGGAACGTATGTCGATCACATCCATCACCTGGCGCGAAGCCCAGCTCATGCCCGAAGACGGCAAGCGCTACGAGGCCGTCGGTGGGAAGCTGTACGTGACCGCCGCGCCCTCCTGGTCCCACCAAAGGGTGAGCGGCAAGATGTTCCTGGCGCTGGTGCGGCTACTGGAGGAGCCCGGTCACGGCTGGGTCGGCGCCGCGCCGTTGGGGGTCGAATTTCCGGACTCCGGCGAGGGGGTCCAGCCGGACCTGCTGTTCGTCTCTCGTCAGCGCGCTGACCGGCTCGTCCCGGAGGGGATCCGGGGCGCTCCCGATCTGCTGGTCGAGATCCTCTCACCCTCCACCGCCGAGCGGGACCGCACCATCAAGCGGGAGCTTTACCAGCGACGCGGCGCCCGCGTCTACTGGATGGTGGACCCTGACGAGGAGTGCGTCGACGTGTGTGACTTCGAGTCGGGTGCGAACTACCCGGTCCGCTTCCGTGACCGCCTACCGGTCAGGCTTGGCGGCCGGTCGTTCGGAACGATCGCGCTGGACGAGATCTTCGCCCCGGAATCGTAGAGTTGCACCTGACCCCAACCACCCTCACCCGTCCTCAGCCCTCGATTACCTCGAAGTCGGCCGGCGTCGGCGCTTCCAGGTCGCCGTTGCCGGTGGCGCGCCGTGCAGGCCACCGTGCCAACTAGAGACGACCTTCTCGGGTAATCGCAGCAGGAGATGCCCCTACGGCCGGAAATTCATCCGGCGCAGAAGGTCTTGAAAGCGCGGATCCGACCTCATCGGCTCGAACATGGGATGGGCGTTGACGAACGGCAGACGCGGCCAGCGCGCCGCGTAGCAGCGCTCGAGCACGGCCATCGCTTCATCGAATTGCCCGAGGTGGGCCAGAAAGGCGCTGCCGGCCGCTTCGAACTCGGGGACGAAGAGGTTGGACGCCTGTAGCGCCGCCACCGCTGCGGGTATCTTCGTGGGGTCGGACAGCGCCGCCAGATAGGCACGATAGGCCTCGGGGTCGCTGCCGGTCAGCTCGGCGAATTGCTCGAGGACGGGAGCGGCCGCGGCAGGTTGTCCGATTAGAACATAGGCGTAAGCCAGCCACTTCAGGGTCAGCGTCTGGTCCGGAACGATCTCCAGGGCGCGTTGCGCCACCGGTATCGCCTCGGCCGGCCGGCCTACGCACACCAAGGCGATCGCCAAGACGGTGTTGGTCATGACGGACTGTGGATCCAGCTCCACCGCTCTCCGCGCCTGGGCCAGCGCAGACTCCCTGCGACGTGTGATCTGCAGAAGCTCCGCGTACCACTGACGCGCCGTGGCGTAGTCCGGATTCAGCTCGATCGCTTTCAGGTAGTCGCGCTCGGCGCCCTCACGATCCCACTCGAACATCGTCTTGATGTAAGCGGAGGCCGCGTACGCTTCGGCTTGATCGGGCCCCAGCGTCAGCGCTCGTTCGGTCGCCGCCTTGGCGATGGGCAGGATCTCGGCGATCGAAGGCCCACCATATTCCGGCAGCAACGCGTAGGTCTCGGCCAACCCGGCGTAAGCGCGCGCGTAGTTCGGGTCGAGCAGGACCGCCCGATTGTAGTACTCGATGGCCGAGTCGAAGGCAGCGAGCGAACGCCGCTTCCAGAAATAGCGCCCGCGCAGGTAGTTGTCGTACGCTTCCAGGTTCTCGGTTGGCCTCGCACCGATCCGCTCCGCCTCACCCGCCATCAGCGCGGCGTTCAGCGCCTCGGCCACTCGCAAAGCGACTTCGCTCTGCACTTCCAGTAGGTTCTCGACGGTCAGCTGCTGGTCATACGTCTCGGCCCACAGGTGCTCGTCCCTGGTGGCGTCGACCAGTTGCAGGTTGATCCGCACGGTCGCCCCGGCCCGCTGTACCCCGCCTTCCAGCAAGTAACGGGCGTTCAGTTCCTGGCCGATCTCCCGAAGGTTCTTGGGACTGTCGCGGTACTGCATGACGGAAGTCCGGCCTCTGACACTGAGCGCGCTCACCTTCGTCAGTCGAGTCAGGATCTCGTCGTGAATGCCGTCCGTGAAATACTCGTCTTCCTGAAGTCCACTTCGGTTCTCGAGCGGCAGCACGGCGATGGACAGCTCGTCGAGAGTATCCGACGCTCCGTACTGGCCCGCAGGCCTCTGCTGCTGGCCACGCCCCAGCATGGCCACCGCCGCGCCGGCAATGATGAGGATCCCCGCAAGGATCAGCAGTTCGACGCCGCTCGCCTGCTGTCGACCCTTCTCGCCGTGATACCACGCCAGCACGAGCGCCGCGAAGAACCCGACGGCGGCGATCACTATGGCGCTGCGCGTGATGTAAGCCGGCCAGCCGAAACTATCCGCCACAAACCCCAGCGCTTCGAGGCACAGCCAGGCGCCCGCCAGATACACGACCGCCCATTGGACAATCTTTCTCTGCTTCAGACGTTGGACGAAAGGGGGCATCGTCTAGCTCACTGGGGGAACGCGGGCAACAGGTCCATGGCGATGAAGAGCGGAAGGACGTTGATATTCCGCCACATCTCTACCAGCCGGCCATCGGCGAAACGGCTGATGCGGATCGCCGACTCCCGCACTCCGCCGCCCAAATCGGCCGTGGACAGGTCCACAACCTTGTCGCCCTCGGCGATCAGGATTTCAATCGTGATCTGAGTCGGGGTCTCCGGATCGATATGTCCCTCCAGCCACTGTCCGTAGCTCTCGTAGTCGGTGACCTCCGGGTAGATGCTGTGCCAGACGAACGTCGGGGCAACAAGCTCGAGCGCGGCGGCGGCGTTGCCCTGATTCCAACCCTGCTCCACCTCCCGGAGGCAGAGCGCCTTGTTGAACTGCGGATCACCCGGGGCGCCCGTCACCGGCGACGGTTCGCCCCAGACGAAATCCTCGGGCTCGCTGCGACGCGCGAACGAGTAGGGGAAGACCGTTTCCGGTAGCGGCTCGAAATACCCGATCTGCTGGCCGACGCCCAACAGGTCGTAGCTGCGGTAGACTTCCGCGATCTTCCCACGATCGAGTCGATAGAGGTTGATCCCCTTCATCGTGACCCGGATCCCCGTGGCCGGGACGCCGAACAGCGGACCCCGGTGAGTGCCGGTCACCGTGTAACGGGCCCCGACCCTGTCTCCTTCCGCGATCAAGTCATGGACCTCGACGTGCAAGTCCGGGAAGGCCGCCCGCCACTCGCGAATCCATCGCTTGTAGTCCTCGAGGTCGGTGGCACCGCCAGGGTTCGGGTCGTGATTGACGAAGTCGTCGGCGAACAGCGCCTCGACGGCGGCCAGGTCACCCCGATTCCAGACCTCGTCCGCCACACGCCGAACGATCTGCGCGCTCGTCTGGGCGTTGGCCTCCGTAGCGCCAGACGCGGTCAGGAACAGGAACCCGGCCGCCACCACGCGGCTGATCCTTGCACGCATTGTCTTGTCCTCGCTCGACTCCTCGCTCAAGGCCCGCTTGTGTGCAGTCGCTGGTTCACAACGCTCAGCCGGAACTCGAACTCAACCCCCCTGGGCGAGATAGTCGTGCACGACCTCGCCGTAGTCCAAGATGAAGTTGTCCTCGTAGCAAGCCGCTTCCAGGATTTCCAGGATGGGAATGCTACCCAGCGGATCGATCGGCGTCGAGCCGAATTCCAGCCTGCCCACGCCGGGGCGCAGCTCCGTGAACTTGCGATCGCCCAGCGTCGTGGCCGTCAGCTGCAGCACGTCGGGCGGCGCGCTTTTCTCGACCGAGGGAATCAGCTTCACGTTGAAGATCGGCGCATTCGGCGTCTCGGGTATGGGCTCCAGAGTATCGCCCGTCCGCACCGACATGTCGATCAGGGTCACGCCTCCCGTCCGCACGCTCGCCTGAACGCGTCCTTCTTCCTCGACGATCTGAATCTCGGCACCGAACTTGGAGAATCCCCAGATCTCCCGGCCCCCGGTGATCGCCGCCGCCTCATCCAGGTAGAGCACGGGTATGTACACCCCCGCCGCGCCTTCATGCGACACGGGCACCGCGAGAAACGCCTCGTAGTAGCTGAGCGGCATCGGGGCGACGATGTGGTGGTGAACGATGAGGGCGCTCGCCTGACCCGCCGGGTTCGGGACCAGCGGCTCGGGCACCAGCGCGCGCAGCACCTCGGGGGACGTCCTGAAGCCGACGCTGACGACGCGGCTCCCCTCGTAGCGGAACGGCGGCATCGGGAAGGAGAGCGAAGTGCCGGCGAGGTGCGTGCCGCTGAAGTCCTGGGCGCGTCCCTGTGCCGGCAGAATCACGGCGATGGCTGACAGTGCCAGGACCAGCCGTCCGGTCTTGCCCAACATGGCGTGCCTCCAGGTTAGTTTGTCACTCGCTCGCTAAGGGGACGGGTGCGGGCGCATCGCTGGTGAAGGCGAGCGCCGCGACGTACCACTCGCCGTCGATCTTCTTCCAGACCGCCAGGTACTTGCCCATGTCCAGGAGGTCACCCTCCGGCCCGGCCAGTACGAACCTGTTCACCCCGTACTCGTAGGCCAGATCGCCCGCCGCGGATACCTCCAGGTGCGACATCGTACCGGAAAACTCCTTCAGCTGGCCGCTCTCGAAGTACTGGCGGTACAGGTCGCCGATCGCTTGCTTCCCCTGGATCTGCGGCATCCCGGCCCCCTGCGAGATGGCGTCTTCGGCCCAGAAGGTCAGCGCTGTTTCGATGTCGAAGGCCGCCTCGGCTGCCACGATGCCTTCGCTGCGCGCGCGCACCGCCTCCGTCTCGGCCGCGATGTCGACCTGCGGTCCGCCACACCCCGCCAGAACGGCAGCGGCCAGGATGGTGTACGTGAACGAGTGGATGAGTCGCATGTTGTTCCCTCCGTCAAGTGAAGTGCCTGGGCTGCTTGAATCCCTCTACCGAACGGTCTTGGTGGCGCCGCCATCAACGTCATACGCGGTCCCGGTGATGAACGATGC
>JASFMO010000174.1:0-7066 GCA_050117535.1 Gemmatimonadales bacterium
CCAGCCGAACTCGCCCAGCCCTGCGGTGTTGCTGGCTAGGAAATAGAGATAGCGGCCGCTGGGGTCGAGCGTGGGATGCTCGGCGTTGACGCTGCCGTCGGTCACCTGAACCTTGCGGCCGCGAACCGGGTCATACAGGTGGATGGCGCGGTTGCCGTTGCTCTCGAAGCGCGAGTAGGCGAGCGTGAGGCCGTCCGCCGACCAGGAGGGCTGGTAGAGGTCCTGGAAGGAGTATTCGGATGTGGTCACACGGCGCGCCCCGAGAGTTTCCACGTCCACCACCCACAGGGTCAACTCGCTGTCGGAGAAAGTCAGCCGCTTGGAATCGGGAGACCATGTCAGCTCGCGGTAGAAGGTGGGTTTCAGCTCTACCGGGATCTTCTTCGCCGTGCCTTCGCCGCTCGCTGGCCGCACGTTCAATTGGTACTCGCCGGATTCGTCGGAGAAGTACGCGATCCACTCTCCGTCCGGTGAGATGACGGGATAGCGCTCGGCCGCGCCGGACGTCGCGGTTAGGTTCAGGAACGTGCCACTCGCGGGCTCGAGTGTGACGACATCGCCGCGCATGCCGAAGACGATCTTGTCGCCGCCAGCCGAGAGCGAGCCCGATTCGATGTAGCGACGGCCCGGGACGAGTCGCGGCCGCATTTCAGACGGGTCGGGTTCGATCTGAACGTCGAGGGCCTGCACCGCGCCGGTCGTCGGCGTGAGCAGCTGCAGGCGACCGTCGCGCACGAAAGCGATCACGCCGCCGCCGGCGGCCGCCGCCTCGACTCCGAACCCCTCGAAGTCGGTGACCTGTTCGACAAGGCTCGTACTCGAGTCGTACTTGTGGATATTGTAGCTGCCGGAGCGATCGGAAACGAAGTAGACATCTTGTCCGATCCACATGGGCTCGCGATCGACGGAGTCCTCGCGCCGGATGGTCTCGATCGCGCCCGTTGAAAGGTCAACGATCGAGATCGTCGACGTCATCCCTCCTCGGTAATGTCGCCACTCGGCCCCGGTGAGGGCGGTGGGCAGGATAAAAGGGACGTACGCGATACGGTCGCCGGCTGGCGCCAAGGCACCGTCCCAGGCGCGCGGCAGCGCGACCGGGGTCGGGAAGGGACCCTCGGCTGGAATAGTGTAGAGTCGAAAGACGGACTGCTCGTCGCGATGAGACATGAAGAGGATCGTGTCTCCGGCGGCGTTCCAACCGCGCGCGATGTCGGCCTCGGGGTGATAGGTCAAGCGGCGCGGCTCCCCACCTTGGGTCCCGATCACGTAGACATCCCAGTCGTCCGCTCCGCGACGTGAGAAGGCGACATGGATGCCGTCGGGCGAAAAGGCCGGGAAGTCGTCCTCTTCCGGCCCGGCGGTGAGCCGCTCGACGGCGCCTCCGTCCCTGGCGATCTTCCACAGGTCGCCGGCGTACGAGAAGACGACGAAACGCTCGCTGACGGCGATGTCCCCGAACAGCATGCGAGGCGTGTCGTCCTGCGCGCTGGCGGTGGGGCCACCGGCCAGCATGGCCGACGCGGCGAGCAATACGAGTGATCGGATCATAAGCTTCAGTCTCCGTTACGAAACGTGCCAAACTAACAGTTTCGGCATGTCGCGAGGCGGGCGCCAGTGTGTCCGCCGCCGCCCGTAGAGACTCGGCCGGCCTGCCACCGAGTTCTCGAGATACCGATGGATGTGTTATAGAGAGGCGTTGCGCGATAGGTTCCGCCGAGATTCAGCGCCCGGCGTTTGGCTCAGGTATCACCGGGCTCGGTTAGCTGGGCGCGCCGGCCGGCACGCTGCGTGTCGAGCAGTCGCTCGGCGAAGTCCTGTCTGTCTTCCAGGGTCTCGATGCGGTCGGTCAGGCGGCCGACGGCGTCGGTCAATCTTATGATGTCGTCGCTACTCACTTGTGGCCGCTCGTATCGATCACGGGCTCGCATCTCGAGCACTTTCCCGATGTGTTTGGCTAGCGGCCGCAGGATGAGCACGGCCGCCACCGCCAACGTGACGGTGACTCCCATCATTAGCGGTGCGAAATCATGGGGGGGCATCGTATCCCTCCAGAATCATTTCTAGGCTAGAGCGGATCGTTGCCGCGCTCGCGACCCTCATGGTACCGCCGCTCGGCCTCCGGCCGGGCCGGGCCGTCGGTCAGCTGTGCCTGAACTCGCTGCCGCTCCAGCATGCGCTCGGTGAAATCGACCCGGTCCTCGAGGCGGTCCATGCGATCGATAAGCCGCTCCATCAGCTGCATGATCCGCTGTATCTGGGCTTCCGGCACGGCCTTCTTCTCGTCGTGGGACCGCTCGATCACTTTGCCGATCCGCGTCGTCAGCGGTCGAAAGATGAGCACCGCCGCGGTGCTGATGAACAACACGATTGGTATCAGCTCATTCGGCATTTTGGTCTCCGTACCTGGACTCGTCCGGTGAAGCAGCGCCGGTCACGAGGGGCCCGAACGGCCGCGCCGTTGAACGTCAGCCCTCTTTGGCAGAGACCTTCCCGACTCGCCTTGCCATCCGGTACTCTCGATGACGTGCTCGGTGAAGTCCTGCCGCGCCTCGAGCCGTTCCAATCGGTCGATCACGCTCTCCATCACTTCCGCGACCCGCCCAGAATCGAGCCGTTCGGCATGTTGTTGGCGATCGCGTCGCATCTGCTCGAGTAGCTCACCGAGTTGTTTTGTGAGCGGGCGAAAGATCATCACGCCGGCGATGCCAGCCGTAATGCTGGCCACCATCACAGCGCCAGCGATCGGTCCAATGACCGCGGGGTCCCAAGGTCCCATACTGAACCTCCTCTGGTAAGCTGTCCCCTCTTCCCATCTTACGCCAGCCCATCTCGAGCGGTTTCACCGCGACCCGTCTCGCGCGAGTGGTTCCCGCGGCGGCCAGCCGGGTTGACGTGCTGAACCGACGCCGAGGCAGGCGCACACCGAACAGGCTTACCCGGGCACAGGCGGGGGGTGCCGGTCGGATCATCGGGCGTCCCAACTCTGGCATCTGTGATCGAACCCTGCAACATTGCTGACCGACCGGTATCCATCGAGCTCTTCAAATCGACGGAGTGCCTTCATGTCTCTGTCTTTCGTGCTCGTCATGTTCGTGCTGCCCGCGACGATCATTGCCGTGGCCGTCGCGTTGGCGCGGATCACCAGGGAGCGAGTCGGCTGATGCAGGAAGGTGCGGCCGTCCAGATCTCCGCCGATCCATTCGCCATCGCAGCCTTCATCGCCTACCTGGGCGTTATCGTCCTGATCGGTGTGCTGTCGGCTCGCTTCTCTTCCGCTGGCGTGAGCGAGTTCTTCGTCGGCGGCCGCAAGATGCACCGCTTCGTGGTAGCGCTGTCAGCGGTGGTCTCCGGCCGCAGCGCCTGGCTACTGCTCGGCGTCACGGGCATGGCGTACCTGCGCGGTGTCGGAGCGGTCTGGTCGGTAACGGGCTATATCATTGTCGAGCTGTTCCTCTTTCTGTTCTACGCGCGTCGGCTGCGGCATTTCAGCGAGACCCACGATTGCGTCACCGTTCCCGACTTTTACGCGGCGCGCTTCGGTGACAGAGACGGGCGTCTGCGCACGGTGCTGATCGCCATCATACTGATCTTCATGGTCGGCTACGTGTCATCGCAGTTCGTTGGCGGCGGTAAGGCGTTCGCGGCGAGCTTCGGGCTGAGTCCCAACGCGGGAGTGTTGCTCACGGCGCTCATCGTGTTGGCGTATACGGCTCTCGGCGGCTTCCTGGCGGTGAGTCTGAGCGACACGCTCCAGGCGATCATCATGATCGTGGCGTTGGTGGTGGTGCCCGTCATCGCCATCATCGATGGTGGCGGGCTGGTCGCGGTAGTCGATCAGTTGCGAGCCTTCGATCCGATGCTAGTCGATCCGCTGGCGCTTGGAGCTGGCGTGATCGTCGGTTTCTTGGGTATCGGGCTGGGCTCGCCGGGCAACCCTCACATCATCGTCCGGTACATGTCGATCGCCAGTCCCGATCAGTTGCGCGCCTCGGCGGTGGTGGGCACGGTCTGGAACGTCGTGATGGCGTGGGGTGCGTTGTTCATCGGACTGGCGGGCCGGGTCTACTTTCCCGATGTGGCGATGCTTCCTAGCGGCGATACCGAGCAGCTGTACCCGGTCCTCGCCGCGCAACACCTCCATCCGGTGGCCTTCGGCATCGTGGTGGCCTCGATATTCGCGGCGATCATCTCGACCGCCGATTCGCAGCTACTGGTAGCCGCCTCGAGCGTTGTCCGAGACTTCTACGAGAAGATCCTCCACCGCGGCGAGGTCATCCCTCAGAAGCGGCTCGTGCTGTACAGCCGCATCGTCGTCGTGCTGTTGGTCACGGCGGCGCTGGTGGTCGGTCTGCTGGCCGAAGCGTTGGTGTTCTGGCTGGTGTTGTTCGCTTGGGCTGGGTTGGGGGCGTCGTTCGGCCCGACCTCGATTCTGGCGCTCTACTGGCGGCGGACGACGCGGGCGGGCGTGATCGCTGGGCTGCTAACGGGGACGGCGATCACCTTCGTCTGGGAATTGACCCCGGCGTTGAGCTCGCGGCTGTACGAGTTGATTCCCGCTTTCGCGGGTGGACTTCTCGCCACGGTGATCGTGAGCCTATGGACCCGACCGCCGGAAGACGTCGACACGATGTTCGCGAGCATGCGGGGCGGCGCGACGCGACCTGAGTGACTACTCGTTCAGACTCCTGCTCCCAATCGTGATCCTGATCGTGATCCTGATCGTCATCGTCGTCGAAGCAATGAGGACGACGATCAGAGTGCGAGTACGATTACGATCTGGATTAGGAGCAGGAACGGAGGAGTAATGCGGGGGCGTTGCAGGGGAGCGGGTCCACGGCGATAATCAGGGCCATGTTGCGTGTGACCTTCATGGGGACATCGTCGGCACGACCCACCGTGTCGCGTAATACCAGCGCGCTGGCCGTCCAGCGCGAAGGCGATCTCTACCTGTTCGATTGCGGGGAGGGGACCCAGCGGCAGATGATGCGGTACGCCGTAGGGTTCACGGTTCAGGACATCTACATCACCCACTTGCACGCCGATCACTACCTGGGCACGGTAGGTTTGCTGCGCACGATGAGCCTGCAGGACCGGGAGGAACCGCTCGCTATTTACGCGCCGCCCGGCGACGAAGATCTGTTGCGCAAGGCGGTGGGGTTCGAGCTCGACGAGCTGAATTACCCGGTCGAGATCAGCCCGCTCGCGCCGGGCGAGTCGGTGCGGCACGGCGGATACGAGATCGCGGCTTACGCCGCCAGTCACCCCGGTGGAGCGAACGGTTATGTCTTGCGAGAGCAAGAACGCCCGGGGCGCTTCTTTCCGGAGCGGGCCCGGGAGATCGGCGTGCCGGAGGGGCCGCTATTCGGGAAGTTGCAGCGCGGAGAGGCCATCGCGCTCGAGGACGGCAAGCAGGTACAGCCTCGAGATGTGATGGGACCGCCGCGCCCGGGGCGTTGCGTCGTCTACACCGGCGACACGCGACCCTGCGAGGCCACGGTCCAGGCAGCGGGCGGGTGTGACCTACTGATTCACGAGGCCACGTTCTCGGAGGAGGAGGCGGAGCGGGCCGGGCGCACTGGGCACTCGACGGCGGCCCAGGCCGGCGAGATCGCTCGGCGGTGTGGCGCCCGGCGGTTGGTGCTGACGCATCTCAGTGCTCGATACTCCGAGCGACCGCACGCTCTGGAGCGTGAGGCGAAGCGGGCCTGCGGCGCTTGCGACGTCGTCGTGGCCTATGACGGCCTGGCGCTCGAGGTCCCGCTGCGGGATTAGCCGCGTTGATCGATAGGCATGCGGGGGGTCTGATCAGCGTCCGTGTACCGGGCGACAAGTCGATCTCACATCGAGCGCTGATCTTGGCGGCGTTCGGAGACGGTCGGAGCCGGATCCAAGGACTGGCGCGCGGTGCGGATGTGCGGTCGACGGCCGGGGCGCTGCGTGCGCTCGGTGCTGCACAGGCGCGAGTTCCCGACGCGGACGAGCCGATAGAGCTGGAAGGGCCGGTCGAGTTCCGTGATCCGGATGAGACGATTGACTGCGGCAACAGCGGTACGACAGTGCGCTTGCTGCTGGGTCTGATCGCGGGGCGCCCGATCCGAGCGGCTGTGGACGGCGACGCCTCGCTCCGTCGCCGTCCGATGGCCAGGGTGGTGAGTCCGCTGCGAGCGGCCGGCGCTCGACTGAGCGAACGGGGTGAACCCGGGCATCTGCCGATCGAGATCCGGGGTGGTTCGCTCGACGCGATCGAGCACGTCAGCTCTGTCGCCAGCGCTCAGGTTAAGAGTGCCCTTCTGCTGGCCGGTCTCGCAGCGCGGGTGCCCGTCGCTGTGACGGAACCCGGTCCGTCGCGTGACCACACGGAGCTCATGCTGAGCGCGATGGGGGCCGAGGTTGACACGCGCGAAACGGGAGCAGGTTTCCGGGTCCACTTCCCACCGGTGACGCGTCGGCTGAAGCCTTTGCGGCTGACGGTGCCCGGCGACTTTTCGTCGGCGGCCTACTGGATTGCGCTGGCCGTGCTGGGTGGGGCGGGGGCCGGGTTGCGGATCGAGGGCGTCGGGCTCAACCCGCGGCGCACGGGTCTGTTGCGCGCCCTGTGGGCGATGGGCGCCGAGATCGGGGTTGAGGTGACGGGCGAGGTGGCGGGTGAACCGGTCGGTTGCGTCACGGCGCGGCCGTCGGAGCTGCGGGGCATTCCGGTGCCGGCCGACTGGGTGCCCATGTTGATCGACGAACTACCGTTGCTCGTCTGCCTCGCCGCTCGGGCTAGGGGCATGACCGCAATAACGGGGGCCTCCGAGCTGCGGGTCAAGGAGAGCGACCGACTGGCGGTCGTGCACCGTGGGTTGACGGAGCTGGGTGTGGTGAGTCGCGAGCAAGCCGACGGTTTGGAGGTCGAGGGCAACCGGGCGCCGCTGTCGGGCCGGGTCGCGACAGAGGGTGACCACCGGATGGCGATGTCGTTTGGGACTCTGGGCGCTGTGCCGGGGAACGATATCGCGGTGGACGATCTGGGAAGCGTGGCGATTTCGTACCCCGAGTTCTGGGAGGAATTGGCGCGAATTCG
>JASFMO010000175.1:0-7050 GCA_050117535.1 Gemmatimonadales bacterium
ATGGACACGCTATTCGGTCTCAACATGCAGAAGAGCGGTCTTGTTGATACGATGTGGGATCTGATAGTAGATACGGTGGGCGCGGCCGCTATCGCTCTCCTAGGCTATCGCTACATGAAGCGTGGGACTTCTTATTTCGCGGAACAATGGATCGACAAGTTCATCGAGGGTAACCCGCGAATCTTTGCCGGGCGCGCGGACGAACGTGACAATAGTAACTGACTACGCCCGCATTATGGTACGCCCGCATTATGGATGGTTTGACCTGCCGAAAACCGTCGCCTACGATAACCTCGACGAGTCTCGGCGTGCGGGCATGCTGGTTGCTGCTCGCCGCCGATGGAGACACCCGTCAGAATGGAGGCACCCATGAAGGAAGCGGCCCCGAACAAAACAGGCACCTCAAGTGAACGCCGTGCGGGAGGGCCAACGATAGGGATATGTGCCGGTCAGAGGCCGTGTTTGCTGATTGCTTTGCATAGAAATGCGCCTGACAGGATTCGAACCTGTGACCTTCGGCTCCGGAGGCCGACGCTCTATCCAACTGAGCTACAGGCGCCAATTGTATTCCGTTGTGCTGCCTAACTTATCGGGCGCGCCTGTGGGGGGGAAGCCCTGCCGATAGCGGTGCTGTGCCACGGAACGCTCGGCCAGCGTGCAATTCACGTCGACCCGTTTTCTCGGCTCCGCTTACCCCGTATTATCCTCACATGCCCCGCAATTAGACCGCACACCTCTCACCGTCACGGGCGCGGGAGGCGTTGGGGACCGCCGAGCGTAACTAGAGAGCGGGCCCGTCAAAGCGCTCCACGGCTTGGATTCCCGCCCCGCGAACGGTGAAGCGAACGGTCCGCAACGCCGACCCACAGCCGAGGAGCGAAGGATGAGTTCCATGAGATCGGCAACAAGGGTGCCGAACGCCAATCGCGCTTTCACGTGCCTGTTTGCGGCTGCCTTCAGCGCGGCATTAGCCGGCCCGCTGACCGCGCAGGCCCAGGAAGGCAAAGGACCGCCGCCCACCAAGCAGGTCACCGTCGTCGACACGCTGCACGGCGTGGCCATCCCCGATCCCTATCGCTGGCTCGAGGACCAGGAGGCCGCCGACACGCGGGAATGGATCGACGCCCAGAACGCCTACACCGAGTCGTTGCTCGACCAGGTCCCCGGCCGCGACGAGCTCAAGGCCCGGCTGACCGAACTGATGAAGATCGATGTGGTCGGCACGCCCATCGCCCGCGACGGCCGCTACTTCTTCAGCAAACGCCTCAAGGATCAGGACCTCTACGTCATCTACATGCGCGAGGGGCTCGACGGCGAGGACCAGGTGCTCATCGACCCGCACCCGATGAGCGAGGACCACCGGACCAGCGTCAACCTGCTCGGCGTCTCGAACGACGGGACGGTCCTCGTCTACGGTATCCGACAGGGCGGACAGGACGAGGTCGAGGTGCGGTTCTTCGACGTCGACAAGAAGGAGGACCTGCCCGATCGGCTCGAGCGCGGACGCTACTTCGGCATCTCGCTGACGCCCGACAACACGGGCTTCTACTATACCCACTTCACCTTCATGGGCGGCCGCGTCTACTACCACGAGTTCGGCACCGACCCGGCCAACGACGAGACGATCTTCGGCGAGGGCTACGGCCCCGACAAGTTGGTCGGTGCCGGGTTATCGGAGGACGGTCGCTACCTTGGCCTCGTCGTCATGCACGGGTCCGCGGGAACCAAGACCGAGATCTACTTCAAGGATCTCGAAAGCGACGGGCCGATCGAGCCGCTGGTCAACGACATCGACGCCCGCTTCATGCCGTCCATCGCTGGCGACCACCTGTTGCTGCAGACCAACTGGGACGCGCCCAACGGCCGTGTCCTGCGCGTCGCCGCCGATGCGCCCGCGCGCGAGAACTGGGTGGAGATCATCCCGGAACGGGAAGCGCCGATTCAGGGGATGTCCACGGTAGGCGGCAAGATCTTCGTCCAGTACCTCGATAACGTGATCCCGCGCGTCGAGATCTTCGATATCGACGGCAACTCACAGGGCGAGATCGATTTCGAGACGATCGGGTCGGTGGGTGGCGTGGCCGGCCGCTGGGACAGCGACGAAGCCTTCTTCTCCTACTCGTCGTTCGCCGTGCCTTCGACGATCTATCGTTACGATGTGGCGACGGGTGAACGACAGGTGTGGTCGAAGATCGACGTGCCGATCGATGCCGACGACATCGAGGTCGAACAGGTCTGGTACGAGTCGAAGGATGGCACCGAAGTCCCGATGTTCATCGTGCACGGGAAAGACATCGAATTGAACGGTGACAATCCCACGTACCTGACTGGCTACGGCGGCTTCAACGCCAGCCGCACACCCGGCTTCAGCGCCACCGCCGTCTTCGCGGTGGAGCAGGGAATGGTCTACGCCGTACCCAACCTCCGCGGCGGCGGCGAATTCGGAGAGAAATGGCATCGCGCCGGCATGTTCGAGAACAAGCAAAACGTCTTCGACGACTTCATCGCCGCCGCCGAGTGGCTGATAGACAACGGTTACACGAGCAGCGAGAAACTGTCCATCCGCGGCGGCAGCAACGGCGGTCTGTTGGTGGGTGCCGCCGTGACGCAGCGTCCCGACCTGTTCGGGGCGGTCATCTGCACTTATCCGCTGCTCGACATGGTTCGCTACCACAAGTTCCTCGTCGCCCGTTTCTGGGTGTCGGAGTACGGCTCGGCGGATGACCCGGAACAGTTCGAGTACATCTACAAGTACTCGCCGTATCACAACGTTAAGCCGGGGACCGAGTATCCGGCGATCTTGTTCATCACCGGCGACAGCGACACCCGCGTCGCGCCGCTGCACGCCCGCAAGATGACGGCGCTGATGCAGGCGGCGACCGGCTCGGATCGACCGGTCCTGCTGAAGTACGACACCAAGTCGGGTCACTCCGGCGGCACGCCCGTCGCACAACAGATCGAAGACCAGACCGATATCTTCGCCTTCCTCCGGTGGCAGCTCGGCATGGTCGGGGCGAAGAAAGACGTGATGGAAGAATGATGAAGCAGTTTTGGTGGCCAGCACACCTGGGGGGGTACAACATGCTAGTGAAGAGGTCGCACATCGGCTGGGCGCTCGTCGTCATGCTCGGTTGTTCGGGTGGGGCGGAACAGACCGCTCAGGAGCACGAGATCATCTCCAAGCCCATCACGTTCACCGAGAACCGCGTGGCGATGACGCTGGACTACATCCACCTGCACTACGATTCTACGGCCCAGGACATCGTCATCGACCCGCAGGTCATCGTCGCGCACTGGACGGCCATTCCGACATTCGAGGCCACCTTCGACGCCTTCGATCCGGAGTCGCTGCCCGCGGCGCGCGCCGGGATCAGCCGCGGCGGCCGGGTCAACGTTTCGTCACAGTTCTCCGTCGATAGGGACGGAACGATCTATCAGCTCATGCCCGACAACTGGATGGCGCGCCACACGATCGGCTTCAATCGCATCGCGATCGGGATCGAGAACGTCGGCAGCTCTGACATGCCGCTGACGGACGAGCAGCTGGCGGCGAACGAATGGCTCGTCCGCCACTTGAAGGCGAAGTATCCCGGCATCAAGTACCTGATCGGGCACCACGAGTATCTCGAGTTCCGTGACACGCCGCTCTGGGCCGAGAAGGACTCCACGTACTTCACCAATAAGATCGATCCAGGCGACGAGTACATGGCCCGGCTACGCGAACGAGTGGCGGATCTGGGACTCTTGGCGCGCTACGAAGGTCCGACGATGTGAGGTCGATAAAGAATTCTTGACGGTTGTCTAAACGATGCGCGGCGCGCCGAGTCCGGTGTGCCGCGTGTTTCGTCTCTACGGTATGACGGCGTGCGAACGGATAAACTTCAACAGATCCGGGGCCGGGTCGAACCACGGGCCGCGGACGTGGCTACCGGCGTAGGTGGCGCGCAGCTCGCGCGCGATCGCCGTCGCGTTTCTCGTCTTGATCACACCCAGCAACTTCAGCTCCGCTGGATTACCCTGTTGCAGCGCCTGGATTCGTTTGTCCAGCCCGCCCTTCGTGGCAACGCCGATCATGACCTCGCCGCCCCGGGTATCCTTGATGAAGTAGATCAGCTTCATGCAGCACCGTTGTGCTGGTGTACCACTTGATGTCGAGCCAGCCTGCCGACTCGCAGGCGGCGCCGATAGACGTCCGACGGAATTGAAGCTCGGAAGCTGGCTCGGCGCAAGGAGACCGCGGTGCAGCGTAACGATCCGTGACGGCCTGCGTAACGATCCGTTAGCCGGCAGCGCGTCGCGAGCCAACGATTTTCGTCCAAAAGCCACTTCGATAAGGGACGATCGGCAGAGACATTGGGCGGCATCAGGATTGCTTGGCAGGGTTCGCTGACCGGGTGGAACGGCTTCACCGAGTCTTAACGCTGGCTTCACGCTCGCTTCAATCAGACCAGCCTGGTACTGGCTAGTTTGCTTGTCAAATGCCCAGTCAGCTCAGATTGGAAGAGCACATTATGCAACGGCTCGTAGCATTCTCTCCCCTTGCCCGAGGTCTATCCCTTGCGTCGGCGGTCGCGGCGTGCGGCACTGCCTTAGCGCTGGCCGCAGCTGCCTGTGGTGGCGAGTCGAGTTACACGGCCATGTGGGACGGGGTCGTGCGCGACAGCGCTGGCATCGAGATCATCGAGAACTTCGGGGCGCCTCTTTGGCCCGAAGGTCCGGACTGGAAATTCACGCAGGACCTACGGATCGGCGCGATCGACGGCCCGCAAGAGTACCAGTTTGGAAATCTCACGGGCCTTCAGGTGCTCTCGGACGGTCAGATCGTCGTTGTTGATGCAATGGCTTACAACGTGCGGTTCTTCACCTCGGAAGGGGATCACATACGGACCGTCTTGCGAAAGGGACAGGGCCCAGGTGAGCTAAGCAACCCGGGCGGGCTATATCTGGGGCCAGGGGATACCCTGATCGTGGGGGACGGAAGTGCCGCACGGATGCACGTTCTTGCACCGGACGGGACTTACCTCGAGACGTTCTCTCGGCTCCCCAGGGATGGATACACCGGGGGATACTGGGCCAGCGGTTCACGCACCGGCCGGCTGACGTCGCTTCACTCGCCGATCCTGCAGTCGGATGGGACGCGCACGGACACGCTGGAGATCGTACTGGAGCGAGACGTGCGCGGTGGCATTGTCGATACCCTCGTGCGACTACCGTCCCGGTACACCTTCTCGGAGAGAAAGCCCAGGATCTTTCGCCACTACTACCACGGGGCCTGGTGGCATCGCGCCTGGGGCGACGGGCACCTCATCTCACGTACCGACCACTATCGGTTCGATTGGTACGGCCCAGACGGAACGCTCGAGCGCATCGTAGGCCTGGCTCGGAACCCGGTAGCGATCACGGAGCGGGACCGGGCGGCGTTCTTGGAGCGCTGGGACGAGTACCTACAGGAAAACAGTGTGCCAGCCGACAGGTGGGCGGAGATTAAGTCAGCCATCGACTTCTCGGATAGTTACCCCGCCTACGTCTACTTCGGTAGCGGCCCTGCGGGCACGCTACTCGTGCAGCGCGTGTGGCCGGTGCGCGATCTCGATCCTGAGAAGCGGAAAGACCTGCTCATCCATCAGCAGTATGTCGCCCCCGGCAGCGCCGAATGGGATGTATTCGACGGGGAAGGGCGGTACTTGGGCCCCGTGGTCATTCCAGGGTCGGAATGGATCAAGGGCATCTCGCCCGTGCGCTTCTTCCACAACGACGCGACCGGCACGTGGTACATGTACTCGATCTGGTCGGATGAGTTGGACGTCCAGTACATCGTCCGCTGGCGCATAGAGGGACGCATGCCGGATTGACGTACGCGGGCGAGCACAGGCTGACGTAGTGGCCGAGGTCATTTCAAAGCAAAGGAGTCTCACAATGTTGATCGCGCGACTTGTCCCAGTTCTTCTCTGCAGCGCCGCTCTGGTCGCCTGCGAAGGAACGTCCGAGCCTGAGATTACGGTTCCGGAGCCGACGCCGGACGAGGTTCAGGATGTGGGCATCAAGAACGAGAACCCGTTCCTCGGCGCTTGGCGGCTCACGAGCGCCGTGCTGGGTGACGACGAACTGGTGCCCGGGTCGCACTTCTCGTATGTCATGACTTTCTGGGGCGACGGAACGCACTCGGCGTCCGTATCGGGTGACTTCGATCATTTGGTTTGCGGAGCGCCGGACACCAGCTGTGATTGGAGCGGTATGTACAGCTACACAGGGACTACCCTCACCACCGTCGAGCCGGACCACCCCGATTCCGGCGAACGAGGCGAAGATACATCGCTCTATGCTGTCTGCGGCAACAAGCTGATCTTCATGGATGAGGCCGGAGATGAGGACGAACGGGTCGGGATCAGATTGACGCTTCAGAGGACTCGGCAGGACTGTTACGTGCGAGACTGCTCCTGAGCGGACCGTTAGACCGGTGTTGTGCTGAGCCGTTGCCGGGAAATTCGCATAGACGACGTCATGTGGAAGCGCTGTCAGGTAGTGGCGACGGGTTACCCAGTGGCCTGGCCATCGTCCAGTTCCCGTCTGATCGCCGCTCGCAACCGCTCATTGATACGCTGCATCGCTCGGGCGTTCGAGGCCTGGAAAGAGAACAGATGCCCCATCAGTATAGACCGATGGCGGAGCATCCGGTCATCAAACAGGCGACTCGGCGCATCTACCCGCAGTTCAGGATATCGCCGAAGGCTTGATGCTGGTGTCGTTCGGACGTGAGGAGCTAGCGATTCTCTCCAGGCCAACTCGGCCTCGACCGCCTTAGCGTTGTTGTCCAATAAGACTGGCTGCCGATCTTCGTAGTAGTAGACGATCGTGTCCCGGAGGGCCGGATTCTGAATGATCCCGAGATCTCCGGATGCCTTGAGAGAGGAGTACGTCAACGCGGACGGCTCATAGGTCACGAACATACCGGTGCCAAGCCCGTTGAGGATCAAGTTCACGGAGTCCGAGGATGGGTATGGCGAGTACGCTCGGCTGCTGAACCAAGTCATGGCCGCCTCGCGCAACTCG
>JASFMO010000176.1:0-7048 GCA_050117535.1 Gemmatimonadales bacterium
TGGGGGAGGCAACGGCTACGTCACCCTGATCGGCAGAGTGCGGCTGGTGGATGATGCGGAGGAGAGGCAGCAGCGCTGGAAGTCAGGCTGGGAGGCGTTCTACGCCGACGGTCCGACGGACGACGCCTACCTGCTGCTGAAGTTTTCGCCAATGCGCATTGAGTTGATGAACATCTCGCGCGGAATTGGGGACGGACCGTTCTCTCCTGTGATCCTGGTTCGCCAGGAAGCGGACTGGATCGTACGTGAGCGAATCGACAGCCGGTAACGCGGGCGGGCTGCTGTTCGTGCAGCCGAATGGCGACGCGTCCGACGAGGGCGCGGCGGCACTCGCGTGGCTCTGTGGTCTTCGCGACTTCGAAGTACAGCCTGTATCCCTCGCCCGGCTAGGCGATGTTCTGCCGGGCCCTGACAGCGCAGTCTGGTTCCACTGGACCGAAGCGCCGTCTCTGTCTGAAGCGAATCGCCGGGTTCTTGACGCGCACGTTCGCGCCGGTGGTGGACTGCTGGCGACGCTGGCCGCGGTCACACTACCGGTCCAATTGGGATGGGAAGAGACGGGTCCCGACGAGGTCAACGACGCGCTTTGGTCGGAGGAGCCCGACGATTCGTTAGCTCGGAGCTTCAGCACTCCCTCAATCGTGCGCGGTCTCCAGAGTTTCCGGGGCCACCCGCTGTTCGATGGGCTCGGCAGCGGTACCTACACGTGGGCACCCAAGCACGGCGAGCCCTTCGTGCGGTACGCCTACACGGGCGGTCACTGGCCGAAGGCCGGCCGCGTCATCGCGGTACAGAAGTCATTCATCGCCATGAATTCCGAGCGTCGCCTGGCTTGGGAGTACATGGTCGGTGACGGCTGGGCCGTTTGCATCGGCGGGTACGTCCATTTCGCCGCGCGTGACACCGCCTTCCGACCCCATCTCGAGCGGTTGGTTCGAAATGCTCTGAGGCGTGTGGCTCCAAACGTAAGCGGGGTCCATGATCTGGGCGGTACTTGGGTGCGGCCGAGGCGAGGGTTGAGGTTGGAAGACGAAATCGCGCTGCCTCCGCCCCTCGGACCGACGGCCATGACCCGGGAGCACGCTGACACCGTGCTCGAGCGGTCCGCGGCGAAAATGCCCTTCACGCTCGCGGGCTCGCGGGCTGTGCTGATCGGTGACGAGCAAAACGGGCTCGAGGAGGTGTGGTTTCACCCATTCCGGGCGGTCAGCCATTGGAGCCTGGAGCCGGCGGCGGGGTCGACGGACACGGCCGGAGCGATGGTCAGCCCGGCCCACGTGAAGGTGTCTCCCGGGCTTGTCGCTCGCCGATTCAGCATGGCGGAAGGGGCGATCGAAGAGCGTACGGTTGTCGCGCGTGACGAGGCGGCGATTCTGGTCGAGCTCGATCGCGAGGGCCCACCGGTCCCATTGAAGTGGACCATGGAGAGCGATCTGCGGCTCATGTGGCCCTATCCGGCGCATGCGACGGGCCGGCTCGCCTATGCGGTCGAGGGCGGTGCCTTCGGGCTGGCATCCGACAGCGGACAGTGGCTAGGGGTTCGCATCGAGCCGGCGCCTGCGGTCATGTGGGTCGAGGACGCTAGCGCTGACGATCGCTCTCGCGTTCGGATCAGCGCGGAGCTCGAGCTGAGGTCTTCGGCACGGATCGTTGTGGTGGGTGCGACGCGCGAGGAGCGGCGGCCACAGCGCATCGGGGCCGCGACATTCGAATCCGGCCTGGAGGGTGAGGGCGGCGAACGGTTCGAGGGTCTCTCGCTCGTCTGCGGCGATACCGAGCTGGAAGAGGCCGTTCGTTGGGCGTGTCGGCGTCTGGCAAGCTATCGAGTCGTCGTTCCGGAGCTTGGCGCGTCGCTGGTTGCGGGTTATGCGAGCTCGCGGTCCACGCCGTTCGGCGACGGGCGCCCGGGCTACGCTTGGTACTTCGGTCGCGATGCCTGCTGGACCAGCTTGGCGAGCCTGGCCGTCGGACAGTTCGGGCGGGTGCGCGAGGTGCTCGAGTTCCTGGCGCGTCACCAGGACATCACGGGCAAAATCCTGCACGAGTGCACGACCAGCGGAGCGGTCCACTACGACGCGGCGGACTCCACGCCGCTCTACCTACTCCTCGCCGCTCGCTACTTCGCCTGGACGGGTGACGTCGAAACGATAGAGAGGTTGTGGCCCTCGATCCTCCGCGCCCACGCCTTCTGTTTGGCGACCGATACCGATGGGGATGGCCTAATCGAGAACACCGGGGTCGGGCACGGCTGGATCGAGTTTGGGCGATTGGGCGGCCACCATGTCTCTCTGTATCTGGCCAGCGTGTGGGTGGCCGCGCTCGATGAGCTCGAGGTCACAGCCCGAGCACTGGGACGGAAGGTCTTCGCCGATCAGCTGGGTTATCAGAGCGCGGTGGCGCGCGCGAGCCTCGAGTTGTCCTTCTACGACCCGCTCGAAGCGCAATACGCCAACGGGCGGCGCAGTGATGGCACACTCGATATGGCGGAAACGGTCATGACCGCCGTTCCTCTGGCGCTGGGCGCGGTGCGGGCGGAACGCTGCTCGTCATGGCTCGACCGGGTGGCGAGCGAGGACTTCTCAACACCATGGGGCGTGCGGTTGGTTCCGCGGTCCGAGTCTGAGTACCGACCCGACGGCTACCATGGCGGGGCCGTGTGGCCGCTGTACACGGGCTGGGTCAGTCTGGCGGAATACCGGGCGGCGCGGTACGAGTCGGCCTATCGTCACTGGGCGCAGACAGCGCGCCTCTACCGCCAGAACGCGCTCGGTGCATGGCCGGAAGTGCTGCACGGCGATGAACCCCGCAGCCTAGGCCTGACGTCCGATCAGGCGTGGTCGACGGCGATGGCGGTTTTGCCGCTGGTCGAGGGTCTACTGGGGGTCAAGCCGGCGGCCGTCGCGGGCCGGGTGGAGATCGAGCCGCAACTGCCGGCCGATTGGTCCAGGGGTGGCCTAGGCCGGCTGCGTGTCGGAGGCAGTTGGCTGTCAATCGCCTGGGCCGCGCCGGAGAAAAGAGGGTCGGGCGAAGTGGATGTGCGCTGCGACGGTCCTCCGCTCGAGGTCAGTCGAGTGAACGCCTGAGGTCCTCGATCGGTAGTTCGGCGTCGCGCGCAGCACCTGGCTCGAACGCGGCAGCGGAAACTTCGCGACCGGTGGAAATGAAGTGTGTGATGTTTCCGCTGGCGTCCAGAACGGGAGCGATGGACACGTCTTGATGGAAGAGACTTCCGTCCTTGCGTCGGTTTATGAGTCTTGACTCCCAGGTTCGGCCGGAGCGCAGGGTCGTCCACATCTGCGAGTAGTACTCCTTCGCCTGCAGACCGCTCTTCAATATCCTGGGGTTCTTGCCGATCACCTCGCCACTCGAGTAGCCGCTGACCCGCTCGAATGCGCGGTTCACATACTGGATGGTCCCTGCTAGGTCGGTAATGAGGACGGTCTCTTCGGCGCGTGACTCGGTACTCGACTCCTCCCGTTCCTGTTCGAGACGTCGGCGCTGGCTGATGTCGGTGATCAGCACCAGCACCCGGATGCCTGCCCCCGACGGGATAGGGCTGAGGCTGATCTCGACGGGGAACTCGCTACCGTCACGGCGACGCGCGATCAAATCGCGGCCGATCCCGAGCGGCATGCGGTGCGGATTGGCCATGTAGCCCTCGCGCAGGGCCACGTGGGCGTCGCGAAAACGCTCGGGCAAGAGATACTCGATGGGCTGCCTCAGCAGTTCGGTGCGCTCGTAGCCGAATATCGCTTCGGCCATGCGGTTCATGTCGGAGATCCGGCCGTCGCGATCCACGATGAGGACGCTTTCGACGACGCTGTCGAGGAGGGCGCGGAATTTCGTGCGGGAATCTCTGTCCGCGGATACCTCCGACAAGCGCTTGGCTTCGTCCTTGAGCAGCCAAGCATAGAGTACGGGGGCGCACAAGACAGCGAGCGCCAGCGATTCCAGAAAGGCCGACTCGAGATCCAGAGTCCCGTTCCTCAGGCTGAGGCCGGCTTTCAAAGCGAAAGCGATACCGGCAATGACGATGAGAATCCGCAGTGCATACGCAAACGCGCGCATGGCCCTCTCCCTCCGAGGTGCGGCCGCTGCGGATCGTAGGGGTGGTGTCGCCCGCGGTCGCTATCGTCCATAACATGGGACGGCGAGGCGAAAAAATCAAAAGTCCTTCTCGTTAGCTCCTTGGCTCCTCGGCCACGGTTGTTGAAGTGATCATCGTTGCCAGAAAAGGCTCTACGACACGCTACTCGATTCTCTCGGCGCGCATCCTTCCGTAGATGAATGCCATCACCCGGCCGTTCTCGCGGACGAAGGTGACCCGCCTCCCGTTGTCGCGAAGAAAAAACACGTTCTCCGATTCCGGCAATAGCTCGAGTCTATCGCCGTCGGGAGTCTCGACCCAAAGGCTTCCGTCAGCCTGCTCGATGACGATGACGCCCAAGTCCGGGAAATCGTAGCGCCCGGCAACCTGTTGGTAGATGCTTGGGTCGATCTGGGCCACGATCTTCTCGATGGGTTCGAACCCGGGCCAGTCGTAGACCACTCCTATCGTGAGCAGAACCTCGTTCGCCAACTCGCCGCCTGCGTCGGAATTGGTCATGATGGCCGCGCCCCTGCCGCCCTCGATGAAGGCCGTCAACTGGCAGCGGAATCCCTCGTTCGCTCCGCCGTGGCTGAAGCGGGCGCCGTCATCCTGAATCGCCGGCCCCAATCCCCAATTGTTCGCATGCGGTGTCAGCATCTCCCTAGCCATTTGCGTGGAGAGCACGGCGTTCGATTGACCGGCATAGGCCTGCTGGATCTGGATGGCGAAGCGGGCCAGGTCGGACGGCGTGGTCCAGAGACCGGCGGCCGCCATCTCCGGATAGACGTGCCACTTCTCCTCCACCGGATCTCCGTTCGCACGGTAGCCGGTGGCGGCGTCGGCCCACCGTGTCTCGGGCAGCGGCTGCTCGTACGTGCTAACCGACATTCCAAAGGGCTCGAGCACAGTCTCGCGCATGATCTGCGGGAAGGGCTCTCCCAACACGTCCATCAGCAGCTGCTGCATCACGGTGTATCCGCCGCCCGAGTAGCGCCAGCGGCTGCCGGGCTCGATGTCGACCCTGATGGGATCCGTATTCCCCTCGCCGTCCAGCACGCCGTGGGTTGTGGGGATATCGGCGCTGCGGGCATAGCCCGGGAATCCGTGTACCGTCATCCCCGCCGAGTGCGTGAGCAATCCGCGCAAGGTGACGGGGTCCACCGCCGTGTGTTCGTTCTCCGGCACCTTCCAGCTGACCAGCTTCAAGTTCACGTTCTCATCGAGATCGAGGCGCCCGTCCTGCACGAACTTCAGGGCCGCAGTCGCCGCCACAGGCTTGCTGATGGAGGCCGCTTGGAACAGCGTGTTGGCCGTCACCGCCTTTCCCTCTTCCACGTCGGCGAAGCCATACCCGCGAGCCCACTCGATTTTGCCATCGTTGATCACGGCGATGCTGATACCGGGGACGCCGTGACGCTCCATGCGCGCGGCCAGCGTGGCCGTGCGAACCGGTTCACCGCGAATCACTACGGCCGGCATGATCTCATTCTCGATGGCGAGGATTCGCGCCTCGACGTCTTGCGGGCTCTGAGCTTGAAGGGTGGCCAGACTGGCGGCCAATAGTAGAAGAACGTTCATGTTTGTGCCCTACTCGTTGGCGGTCGGTCGCTTGGGCGGTAGGGCCCACTCCGCGTCCGGATCCTGCATGTCGAGCTCGTTGATGCCCCCCGGGAAGCGTGCCTGGATGCGGTTGTACTCGTTCTGAAATTGAGGGTCGGGATGCTTCCAATCGTGAATGTAGACGACGCGCTCGACGCCAGCCTGCAGTAACTCTTTCGTGCAGCCAAAGCAGGGTCGCATGGTGGAATAGATCGTAGCCCCCTCAACCGAGATGCCGAAGCGCGCCGCGGCCAGCAACGCGTTTTGTTCGGCGTGCACGCAGATGCAGAGGTCGTAACCTTTGCCCGACTCGAACCGTTCGGGGTGCGCGCACCGCTCGCAGCCCCCGTCCATGCAGTTCTTCATCTTCGATGGCGTGCCATTGTAGCCCGTTGCCAGAACGCGGTGGCCCTTCACGATCACGGCGCCGACGCGGCTGCCGAGACAGTTGGCGCGCGTGCGCACGGCCAGAGCGAGGCCCATGAAGTATTCGTCGAAACCCGGTCGTTTCTTTTCAGGGCGTGACATGACCTCTCCACGACATGAGGGTGAATTGCGGCCCCGCCACCGGGCCGCGGGTTGAGAGAGGGGATTATAGATGGAGCTTGGAAGCGGAACCAGCCCAAGAGGGCAGCGGCAAGACGTGCTCGCGCGGCCGGGCGTTGTGGCCCCTGTTCGAGGTGAGCACGGTCTCGCGACCGACGCGTTCGCCCGCGCCGACCCTATCGATCCCACTTACCAACAATCCAACCGGTCGGACCGGGAGCTGTTGGGAGCGTTCGAAGTCGTGAGTGGAGAATCGCCCACAGCCATGACGGCGTGAGCACAACTCTTGGTCCATTCGGACTCGGTACCAAGTAGGACCTTCCCGGCGGGTAGAAACAGGGAGGTGCGGAAGCCCGTATCATCCTAATGGGAAGGGGTTTCCTGTGGGCCGGTGCGGCTCCGGGCAGCGAACGCTTGACACTTGGCGAAAAATTCTTTACAGTATGGTGATTGTAAAATATTTTTCATATAATCGAGCACTTTCCAACAACATCGAGCGTCTATCGTGAACAGACCCGAGCTTGCCCGACTCAGTCGCCGGGAGCGTGAGATCATGGATGTGCTCTACCGACTGGGTGAAGCGAGAGTGGCGGAAGTGGTGGACCGGATGGACTCGGATCCTGGGTACGACTCGGTGCGGGTGACGCTGGGAATCCTAGAGAAGAAGGGACACGTTCAACACCGACAGGAAGGCCGCCGCTACATCTATAGCCCCACCGTTCCCCACGCAACGGCCTCGCGGTCGGCGATCCGGAACGTGACTCGGACCTTTTTCCGCGGTTCGCCATCCAAGGCGATCCTCGCGCTTCTCGG
>JASFMO010000177.1:0-7045 GCA_050117535.1 Gemmatimonadales bacterium
ACCCGAGGATACGGTTCGGGCCTTGACCGAGGCGCTCGGTACGCGGGCGCTGGACTCGCAGCGGGTGGCGGAGGCCGGATACCGAATAGTGGCGGCAGCCGCGGCCACGCGGATCGATGAGGACCTGCCGCCCATCTCGAGTTACGCTCAGGCTCTGGAGATGGCCTCGGCGTCGGTTCGCGTTCTCCGTGGATCCGCGCCGCACTGCACCCCCGGCGAGCCTCTGCGGCTGCAGGTTGTCGACGACGATGAGATCGCGCTGCCCTCCTTCATCGGCGCGCCGGGCCACGTGCTCCCCGACCGCGGCCATCTGGCTGAATCGCTGCGTCGGCGCGACGTGAGGGTGGGCGATGCCTCCGACCCGGAGGCGCCAGCGGATCTCGTCGCGCTCTTCTCCGAGGTCAAGGGTTGGAAGGGTCGCTCGGACCTGGCGGAGAAGTCGATCGAGGCGGTGCGGGCCGCCATATCTCAGGCGCCGGCCGCCGCCGTCATCCTGTTCGGCCACCCGCGGCTCGCCGATCAGTTGCCCTTCGCCAAGAACGTGATCTGCGCCTGGTGCGGAGACGCGCTGATGCAGGACGCCGTCGCCGAACGACTTGTGAGTATCGCCTCCCGATGAGTGCACTCGACTGGTTGGTCATTAGCGTCTACCTGATTGGCACCCTCTGTATCGGTATCTGGTTTTCGCGGCGCGGCGCGAAGAGCTTCGCCGAGTTTTTCGTCGGTGGCCGGGCGCTGCCCTGGTGGTTGGCGGGCACTTCGATGGCGGCCACCACGTTTAGCGTCGACACGCCGCTCTATGTGACCGGCTTGGTGTCGCGGCGTGGGATCGCGGGCAACTGGGAGTGGTGGGCCTTCGCGATCTCGCACGTCCTGATGATCTATCTGTTTGCAAGGCTGTGGCGGCGCAGCGAGGTCGTCACCGATATCGAGTTGACCGAGATCCGCTTCGGGGGCAAGCCAGCGGCCCTGCTGCGCACCACGCGCGCCTTCATCGTCGCGATACCCATCAACTGCGTCGGCATGGGCTACGCGATGCTGGCGATGCGCAAGGTTATCGAGGCTTTGGGCCTTTGGAGCGCCTTGAGTATCGAATTGCCGGGCGAGCCCCGACTGTGGATCGTCGTCGCCATTTCGCTTCTCGTCCTCGTCTATGCCGGACTGGCCGGGCTGTGGGGCGTCGTGACCACCGACTTCATCCAGTTCATTCTGGCCTTGGGCGGAGCCCTGCTGGTCGTCGGATTCGCGCTGCCCGACGTCGGCGGCATCGCCGGAGTGAAGGAAGCGCTGGTGGGACGGGGTTTGGGCGATCGCATCGACTTCATGCCCTGGTCCGATGTCGCGCAGCTCTCGATGACGACCTTCCTCGCCTACATCGGTATCCAGTGGTGGGCGTTCCGGCTCAGCGACGGTGGCGGCATGTTCATCCAGCGCTTCGTCTCCTCCAAGACCGAGGAAGATGCGGCTAAAGCGGCCTGGCTGTTCAACGTGCTGCACTATGTGGTGCGGACGTGGCCCTGGATCATCGTCGCCCTGGTGGCGGTGGTTCTCTATCCTGGGCTGGCTGACCCGGAGATCGGCTATATCCAGATGATGCTCGACTACCTACCGGCGGGCCTGCTGGGTTTGGTCGTAGCATCGTTCCTCGCCGCCTTCATGTCGACGGTTTCCACGCAGATCAACTGGGGTGCCAGTTACGTCGTCAACGACCTCTACCTGCGTTGGCTGCGGCCCGAGGCGAGCGACAGAGAACGGGTCTGGGTCGGACGCGCCGCCTCGGTGGTAATTGTGGCCTTTGCCGCCACCGCAGCGTTCTTCGCTCAGGATATCGGGACGGTCTTTCGCTTCATGATCGCGATCGGTACGGGGCCGGGTGCCGTGCTCATCTTGCGCTGGTTCTGGTGGCGAGTGAACGCGTGGGCCGAGTTGGCGGCGATGCTGGCCGGTCTGTTGATTGCGCTGCTCTCCTACCATCCGATTTTCGGTGAGGTCGACTTTGGGGTGCGACTGGCCGTGACCGCGTTTGGCGCGGCCGCGGTTTGGATCCCCGCCATGTTCCTCACCGCACCCGAATCGCAGGAGACGCTCGAGCGGTTCTACCGGCGCACTCGGCCGGGCGGACCTGGCTGGCGCCGGCAGCGCGAAGCCACGGGCCTCTCCGCCTTGCAGGATCTGGGAGCGGATATCCGGGCCGGCGTGCTGGCCATCGTGTTGCTCATCTCGCTGATGCTGGGTGTTGGCTGGCTGGTCCTGGGCTTCTGGGCCAAAGGGCTGCCGGCATGCGCCATTGCGGCAGCGGCCGGTTGGGGACTGCGGCGCGTGTCGGCATCGCGTGTTCCGCCAATTCCGGCTGGCGGCGCCTCGAGCTAGATCTGGGTCCGTGCTTATGAGGTTCCTCTGTCCAGTCGCGTGCTTACCCCGGCGGATGAATGTGCTCGTTGCCGTCGTCGTCCTTGCGGTCGGATGTGCGCCGCGTCCGGCCACGCTTGTGGGACCGCCGCCTGTCCCCGAGCGCGCTGGCCCGCTGGGGATCGACGTTGTATATCCGCCCCTGGGCGGCCTGATCACCGCGCGCGACTCGAACTTCATCTTCGGTTCCGTGGGCAATGGTAGCGCCCGTCTGACGATCAACGGCGCATCGGTCACCGTCCATCCCAATGGCGCGTTCATCGCTTGGCTTCCAATTCCAGCCTCGTCATCCGAAGGCGTCGCGCGCTACGAGTTAGGGGCGGCGTTGGGCGCGGAAGAGCGCCGCGTCACCCACACCGTTCGACTGCTGCCATTGCCCTCGGCGCTCGCCACCGACTCGGCGGACATCGATCTGGCCCGTCTGTCGCCACGTGGCGCATGGTGGGCCAAGCCCGGAGAGACGATCCCGCTGCGGCTGCGGGCATCGCCCGGGGCGCAGGTGCGACTGCTGCTCCCCGACGGCGGCTCCGTGCCCCTCTATGAGGTATCGTCCGATGCCGGCGGCGCGGCGGCGAACTGGATCTTCGGGCAGGTTCCCTCTGGGACGCGGCGGGCGCTGTCCAGTGGAGTCTATGAAGGTGTGCTCGACGCTGACGTTCCACTGGGACGCGGAGCGTTGCACCCCGATTTGCCGCCAGTACCAGCCACACCCGGAGGGATGATCCCGTACTGCACGCCCGCGGTGGTCAGCGACGAGGACGCGAGCCGTGATACGGTGACGGGTTTCCAGCACGAAGTGAATCCACCCGGCTGTGCGTTCATCGAGGTCGTTGTCTCCGACGACACGGCCCGGGTGCCGTTACCTCTGGACCTGTGGATCACGAGCGCCGCCGGACCCGTCGTCGCACTTCGTAACCGCCCGTCGGGCGCGGGTCACGATCGGTACGTCGTGGGTCGTGCGGCCCCCGGCGCTACGACCCTGTGGATGTGGGCGGACGGGGTCACGGCGCGGGTGACGGGCAGGCGTAACGGCTGGGTCCGCATCTTCCTCGATCAGCGGACCGAAGCCTGGGTATCGCTGGACGAACTGGTCTCGTTAGGGGCGGTCGCGCGGCCCGCTCGCGTGCCGGTCAGCACCGTACGATTCGACGGACGCCCCGACCACGTCGCCGTGCGAGTTTCTCTCGCACACCCGCTTCCGTATTGGGTCCGTGTCGACGATCGAAGGGTCACGCTCGTTCTGTACGGCGGCTACTCGAACACCGACTGGCTGCGCTACGGTCCGGCGGATCCATTCCTGCTGGCCGCCGGTTGGGAACAGGTCAGCTCCGATCGCTACGAGCTACACATCGACCTGGCGGAGAAGCCCTGGGGCTATCGCGTGCGCTACGAGGGTGGGGCGCTGCGGCTCGATATCCGGAAACCGCCTCGGATAGATGCCGAACGGCCGCTATCGGGCGTTGCGGTCGCGATCGATGCGGGCCATCCGCCGGGCGGCGCGACGGGTCCAACGCGACTGGCAGAGGGTGACGCCAATCTCGGGGTCGCCTACCGTCTGAAGCGGCTACTCGAGCGGGAGGGCGCGGAGGTGATCATGACGCGGACCGGTCCAAGCTCGGTTCGCATCTACGATCGGATCGACTACGCCGTGCTGATGGATGCCGACATCCTCATCTCGATACACAACAACGCGCTTCCCGACGGTGTGAATCCGCTCGTGAATCACGGGACCAGCGTCTACTACTTCCAACCACACTCGTTTGATCTTGCGGACGCGCTACAGCGGAACCTGCTCGTCAGCCTGGGCCTCGCGGACCTCGGCTTTGGACGCGCGAGCCTCGCCCTGGCGCGGCCGAGTTGGCTACCGGCGGCGCTGACCGAGGGCGCGTTCATGATGATCCCGGAGCAGGAGGCGGGCCTCCGGAATCCGGAGTACTCGGAGGCATATGCCTTAGGCGTGCTCGAAGGACTGCGTGAGTTTCTAAGGGAGCGCATTGAGTGAGGAGGGTCGGTCCGGTCCGCGCGGGCATCGGGCTGGCAATCGTAGCGCTGCTGTTGGTACCGGTTCGATCTGCCTCTCAGGTCCCCCCCGACGAGCGTTACGTAACGTTCGATACCGACCACTTCCGCGTCATCTTCCCGGAACGGATGGAGGACTTCGCCCGGTTCGCCGCCGGCCGGGCTGAATGGGCGCACGAGGCGTTGCGTGCGGAGTTCATCGCGCCACCGGCGGGGCGAATCTCTCTCGTGATCACCGATCACACGGACTATCCGAATGCATCCGCGACACCCGTGCCGACAAACCGCGTGGTGCTTATCGCGACGCCCGACATCCTGAGTCGTTCTCTGAACTACTACACCAACTGGGTCGACGTAACGCTCGTCCACGAGCTGGTGCATGTCTTCCACCTGGACCGTGCGAGGGGAATCTGGAGCCTGGCCCGCACCGTCTTTGGACGGGTTCCCCCGTTCTTCCCGGCCTTCTATCAACCCACGTGGGTGATCGAGGGGTTACCGAGCTACTACGAGTCGCGGCTCACCGGCGCCGGTCGCGCCTACGGCAGCAGCTTCGAGAAACTGCTGACCGCCGACGCGAGCACCGGGGATTTCCGTTCGATCGATGCTGCGGATGGTCTGGCACCGCTCTGGCCGGCCGGCAATACGCCCTACGCGTACGGTGGGATGTACTTCCGCTCGATGGCCGAGCAGTTCGGGGATACGGCGGTCTCCGGGTTCGCGCGGCGCGGAGCGGCCCGGTTGCCTTACACGCTGAACTGGGCCTCGACTCCGCACTTCGGCGAGACGCTGTCGAGTAGTTGGAAGGGTTGGAGGGCGGAATACCAGCGTGGAGTCCACGAGCGGAACGACTCGCTGGCGGGGCTGGGACTCACGATCGGCGAGCCGATCTTCGAAGCCCATGCCTGGATGGCGCCATCGCCGCGATTCGCGCCCGATGGCCATTACCTGGCGTTCGACTACATCACTCCCCGGGACGACCCGGCCACGGTGATCGTGGACGCTCGCACCGGTAGCGTTGTACTGCGTAAGCGCAGAAATGGCGGCGGCAGCTCGACATGGGGTCGTGACGGCCGGCACCTGTACACCAGCCAGGTCGAATACAGGGACCGCTATGACTTGTTCCGGGACCTCTACGAGCTGGACGTCGTATCGGGGAGGGAGCGGCGATTGACGGTTGGGAGGCGAATCACGTCCCCCGATCTCGCGCGGGATGGCCGGACAGTCGTGGCCGTCGAGATCGGGTCGGGGTCCAACCGATTGGTGCTGATCGACCTCGAGTCGCTGGACATTCGTCCACTCACCGAGTTCGATCCGCATGTGAACTGGGAACGACCGCGCTGGTCGCCGAGAGGTGACATGATCGCCGCGGAGATTACTGAACGTGGACGCGTTCTCGATGTGGTCGTCGTCGATAGCGCGGGCAATGTAATCTGGCGCGTTACCCGCGACGACGCGGCCGACGTGACACCTGCCTGGTCACCCGACGGCCGCTATCTGATCTGGGCGTCGGATCGCGATGGCGTATCCGATCTGTATGCGGCCGAGGTTCCGACCGGGCTGAGCGACGGTGGGCCGCGTGTCGAGGAGGGGAGCGCGCTTGCGGCCGCCCATCGGGTCTGGCGGTTGACTCGGACGACGGGCGGGGCGAGCGATCCCGAAGTCTCTCCTGACGGTCGCTGGTTAGCCTTTGCCGCGCTCTACGCTGAGGGTTACCGCCTCGAACGGCTGCGGTTCGATCACACGACATGGGAATCCGCCGGCCCCGGTTGGAGGTCGCTGCGCCGGCCCGTGTTCGGCGGGACTGAGCGGGCGAAAACGGACGCACCGATCCGTCGATACTCTCCGTTCCCATCCCTCTGGCCGCGTTCCTGGCTACCCATCATCTACGGCGGCAGCTCGACGGTGGGCACGTTCGTCGGTGCCACGACCTTCGGTGCCGATGACGTGAGACGTCACTCGTACGCGCTGTACGCGGGCTGGCGGACGGAGGTAGGCGATGTCGAGGCGGGCGCTGTCTATAGATACGCCGGCCTCGGCGATCCGGTGATCGACTTTTCGGTTTCTCAGGACTGGGGTTCCGTGTCATTGCTGACTACGGAGGGCGGGCGAGTCGAGGCTGTCGAGCGGGAAAGGGAGCTGCGCCTTGCGGCTGGGTTCCTTCGCCCGCGCATTCAGAGCGTGATCAGTGTGATTCCATCACTCGCCCTCGAGCAGCGGCGGTTCGCGCCGGTCGATCCGAGCTTCGCCGACACGACGTTGACGGATGCCATCGCTGGAGTCGTTCTCGGATACTCGCGAGCACGTAGCTACCCGCGGTCCGTGAGCGCCGAGAAGGGTTTCGTGACCGTTCTCGAACTAACTCACCGTCGAAGAACCCACGACTTCGACCAGTGGCGCCTCAGTGCCGAGGCCGTAATGCGCGGCTACCTATCATTCCCGGTTTTCGGCTACGCGAACCACGTGCTCGCCGCGCGATTGGCGGTCGGTGCCAGCGAGGGTCACGAGCGTAGCCCCGAGTTCTTCGGACTGGGTGGGGTCCCCGGCCGCGGCATAGACATAATCGCCGGCCTCGAGATCGGCGGCGGCAGCCAATATCCAATCCGTGGCCTCAGCGAGG
>JASFMO010000178.1:0-7009 GCA_050117535.1 Gemmatimonadales bacterium
GACCCGGGCGCATCGCCAGAAGGTACTTGCGATTCGTGACCTCCAGGTCGCGCCCCTCGATCGTCCCGAACAGCCCCTCGCCCGGCCGCTCATTGATCTCGGCGGCTTCCGCCAACTTGAGACCCGCTCCGTGTGCCGCATCCAGAATCGCCCCCGCCAGCGGGTGCTTCGAGTAGCGCTCGAGTCCCGCTACCAGGGACAGCACATCCGATTCATCGAACTCGTTCGCCGTGATGATCTCCGTCAGCTTTGGCCGCCCATAGGTCAACGTGCCGGTCTTGTCGAAGATCGCCGTGCGGCAGGTGTCCACACGCTCCAGCACCGTTGGGTCTTTGATGATGATACCGCGTCGAGCCGACAGTGAGATCGAACCGATGATGGTCACCGGGATCGCTATGAGTAGCGGGCAAGGCGTGGCCACGACCAGCACCGCCAGAAAGCGGATCGCCTCTCCGCTGACCGCCCAAGCGCCCATAGCGATGCCGACGGCTACGGGCGTGTAGTAGGCGCCCAGCTTGTCGGCCAGACGCCGCAGCTTGGGACGGGTCTGTTCCGAGGCGCGCATGACCTGCATGATCTGCGCGTAGCGCGAGTCGACGGCGAGCTTCTCCGCTCGGATCGTGATGACCGTCTCTCCGTTGATGGCGCCCGACAGCACCTCCGAGCCCGGCGTCTTCGACATCATGTAAGGCTCGCCCGTAAGGTACGACTCGTCCATCACGCCGCGGCCCTCGATCACCACGCCGTCCACCGGGCAGACCTCGTGTGGAAAGACCACCAGCAGATCACCAATCTCGATGTCATCGAGGGCTACGTCGGCCATCTTGCCGTTCAGCTTCCGATGCGCCGTGGAAGGCATGCGCTTCGCCAGGGCTTCGAGGACCGACGACGCGCTGCGCACCGCGTAGGCCTCCAGCGCCTCGCCTCCCGACAACATGAGCACGACCAGCGTCCCAGCCAGGTACTCCTGAAGCAGCACCGACGTGACGATCGAAATCCCGGCCAACAGATCGGAGCCGAACTCGCGCCGCAGCGCCTTCGCGGCCAGGTCGAGGACGAGCGGTGCGCCGCCGAACAGCAACGCCGCGATCAGCGGTATCTCGTGCGCCGCGAAACCGAGGATCGTTGTCGTGGGTCGGATGCCGAACCGCAGGGCCAGATAGGCCGCGATCGCCGCCAGCGTGAAGCCGGCGATCACGAGCTCCTTTCGGCTCGCTGTCTGCCTCTCGCGGTCCTGCCGTTCTTCGTTCGGCATCCCCTAACCTGCCCCGGATGGTCTATCTAGCTTTTCTCGGCCGTCTCTACCGCATCGAGACTGAGGATGTAGGAAAATCGGCGCAGCCACAACCACGCGGAGCGCATGACTGGCCCCACCACGCCCCCAGCCCTTTCTTGACGCTCGACTGGGAGAAGTGTTGGCGCGATAACCGGTTACTTGACAACGAGACCGCGGCATCTGGAATATGGAGCGAACTCGAACGCGGTGCACCTCGCTTGATTCTTCACGCGCGGCTGGGCGTCAGTTCGCGATGTTAGAGATCCCATCGTCCGTCCATGGCCCCGACAGCCGGACGGTTCGCCTGGTCTTTTGGACCCTGCTCGTACTTGCCCTCCTGTTGCCCTGGGGCACGGGCGCGGTCGTGAAAGTCTATCTGGACGCTACGGGACACCCCACCTATCCCTGGGTCTACTATGCCAATCCCTGGACCCTGGCCGTCTTCATCATTCCTAGCTCGATATACTGGTCCAGCCCGCTGCTCGCGCTGGTCGCCGTCTGGCGCCTCACCGCCCGGAGGGACCGTCTCCTCGCGACGACGCTTGCTGATCGCACAATCATCGCGCTCGGCGGATTCCTGCTCGGCGTCGTCGGTGCCATCCGGCTGTATGTCGCTCTGTTTCGTGACATCGAGCACTCTCCGATCCCCGTGAGCCGTTTGCCGCTGTTGTACCTGCCCTGGGTGACGGCCGGCCTGATTCTCGGCAGCGCGGTGGCTCTCATCCGGGCTCAGACGCGCGTGACGCGCTCGGGCGACCACCGCTGACAGGACTCGCCAGGGCTAACGGTTTTGCAAACTCAGTTCGCCGGTTCCTCCTCCCGCGTGTCGTGATCGGCCCCGTCATGGTCACCGTCCGGCGAGCGCGCACCGACAGCTGTGCTCTGATGATAGACCGCGGCGGCACCGTGCCGATATGCCAGTTCTCCGCCGGTATGGCCCACCTGCCAACCCGCCAGCAGCAAGACACCCGCGGCTACGGCCCCCGCCCAGCGGCCGACTCGACCGGCGCGTCCTCTCAGAAAGCCCGCACCCATGACCCCCAGCCCGACGACCGACAGCAGAAGAAAACGCTCGCCAGACTCCTCGTGATTCTCCAGTGGCCGCTCCGCCACAACGCCCTCCACACGGTCCTCCTGGGCGCCGCCCGTCTGAACCGCCAACCAGGAGCTTGCCGCCAGCAGTCCGGTCACGACGACCACCGGTGCCCAGGCCCGCCTCGGCGGCGTACCGCGACGAATCATCCACAAGGCTCCCAGGGCAATCACAGGCAGGATGAACGTGAAGACAATCGGAAAATGGACCAGGGCAGGATGAAGCGGATCGGGAATCATCGTATTATCCTCCATTTCGGTTTGGCTTTCGCGACCACGCCGCAATCTCAGCAATCAGGAAGACATTTGAATCCGACAAACGACGTGAATTCCACGGATTACGCCTTTAGAGGGTCAATATCCGACAAATGACGTAGACTCGGAGGCACGATGACGACGATCGAGAGTGCGAGGTTTCAGTTGTTTCTCGCCGCTGTCTTCCTGGCCGTATTCGCGGGCGGCCTGACGGACCTGGCGCTCGACCGCCCGTCGTCGTGGGTCTCTGCGCACGTCCTGTTCGAAGTGGCCGTGATGGCCCTCAGCCTGGGCTTGGCCGTCACGCTCTGGCGCGGTTGGAGCCAGACATCGCGATCGCTGTCCGAGCTACGCCATGCGATGGAAGCTCGGCAGGCCGAGCGGGACAGGTGGCGCGAGAGCGCTCAGAAGCTGTTGGAAGGACTGGGCGCCGCCATCGACAGGCAGTTCAAAGAGTGGGGACTGACGCCGGCCGAAAGAGAAGTCGCGCTGCTACTGCTGAAAGGCTACAGCCACAAGCACATCGCCGCGGCGACGCACCGCAGCGAGCGCACGGTCCGGCAGCACGCGGTCACGATCTACCGCAAGGCGGGGTTATCGAATCGCGCCGAGCTGGCGGCCTTCTTCCTAGAAGACCTCATGCTACCGGACAGCCCGGCGTAGCCGAACGAGCCCGGTCATGCCACGCTCGCGTCAAGCACCGAACAGGACCGAACCCTGGATTTCGCGCTGCCGTCACTCAGCCCGTAGCGCGGTCATCGGATCCGCTTCCGCAGCGCGCCGCGCCGGCAGATAGCTCGCCATGAGGGCCACCAAGGTCAGACCCAAAGCAACGCAGGCCAATGTCACTGGATCCAGCGGGCTGACGCCGAACAGGAGCCCCGCCATCAGGCGCGTGAGACCGAAAGCCAGACCCAAGCCGATGACCACCCCGATCCCGGCGAGCACCAAGCCTTGGCGCACCACCATCCCCTTCACCTGTCCAGACTGCGCGCCAAGCGCCATCCGCAGACCCAGTTCTCGGCCCCGCTGGCTCACCGCGTACGAGATCACTCCGTAGACGCCGACGATCCCGAGCAACAGCGCCACGCCCGCCGCCACGGACAGCAGCAACAGTGTGAAGGACGTCCGCGCAATCGAGCCCGCCATGAGCTCCTCGAGCGAAAGCAAGCCTCGCACTGGCAAGTTCGCGTTGATCTCCCAAACCGCGTTCCGAACCTCGTCGAGGAACCCGGTCGTTCCCACCCTGGAACTTCGGACGGCGTAACCCATGCTTCGCCACGTCATAACATCCTCGAGGGTCGTCCCCTCCCAGAAGGCCAGCGTGACCTGAGGCCAATAGACCATCAGCGGCGCCGCCTGGCCCAGCCCGTCATCAAGCACATCCGCCACCACCCCAACGACCTCATACCAGCGCGGCGGGTCGGGCCGAACCGCCAGGCGCTGACCCATCGCCGCCTCCGGCGAGCCCCAGTACTCGCGGGCCAGGCTTTCGGAGACCAGCACCACCGGGGCCCGGTCGTGGACGTCTTGCCAGGTGAGGCTGCGACCCAGCAGAAGCGGGATCTGCAGGGTCTCCAAGTAGCCTTCACCGATCCACTTGTGGCGGCGAATCGTCGCCGTTTGATCCCCCGTGTACTCGACCCCGTCCACGTACAGCGGATTGACATTGTTGCCGGGGCCCATGGGGATGGACGTGGCGAGCGCGACGGAATTGACGCCCGGGATCTCGGCCAACCGGCGCGCGATCCGCTCCTGGGTCGCTGCCGTCTCCGCCGGGTCCGCGATCTCGCCCGGGGGTATATACAACCGCAGAGTGAGGACGCTGTCCGGGTTCTTGAAGCCCGGATCGACGTTCGAGAGCGACAGGAAGCTGCGCAGCATTAGCCCTGAGGCGACCAGGATGACCAGTGCCAATGCCATCTGGCTGACCGCCAGAGCATTCTGCACGCGGCTGCGCCCTTTCCCCGACGTCCCGCTTCGGCCGCCCTCCTTCAGCGAGTCCACCAACCCGGAGCGATGAGCTCGCAGCACCGGGAACATCCCGAAGAAGGCGCCGGCCCCCAGCGACACCAGAAGCGCGAACAGGAGAACGCTCTCGTTCACGGAGACTTCTTCCAAGCGCGGCAGGTTGGCCGGCCCGGCGGCCACGAGCGCATCGAGCCCGTAGAAGGCCAGACCCAAACCGCCGATGCCTCCCGCGACACCCAGCAGCAGGCTCTCCTTCAAGTACTCCCAGCCGATCCGGGCACGGTTCGCCCCCATCGCCGTGCGGACGGCCATCTCGGTCTCTTTTCCATCGGCGCGCACCAAGAACAGGTTCGCCACGTTCGCGCAGGCGATGAGCAGCACGACCCCCACGCCGGCCATGAGAATCCACAGCAGGTTCGCGACGTTGCCGACCAGCTGCTCTTTCAGGGGCCGAATGTTGGGAGCGAAACGAGCCCGCTCCGAGAAGTCCGCCACCGGCCCCCCCGGAAACTTCTCGAAGGCCAGCGGCAACAGGCGAGCGGCGTCGGTATTGGCCTCGCCTAGCGTGACGCCATCACGCAGTCGCGCTACGCCCCCAAATCCAATATTCCCCACGAACAGCGTGGACCGGTCGAAACGGAACGGGTAGATCAAGGAGGGATCTGATCCGAGCGCTTGGATGCTCCGAGGTGCGACGCCCACGATCTCTAGAGTGAGACCGTCGGCTTGAATCGTCTGTCCGATGACGTTCGGGTCTCCGCCATAGCGACTCTGCCAGTAACCGTAGCCCAGGAGCACCACCCAAGGCGCGTCCAGCTGTTCGTCCCCCACTGTGAATATGCGTCCAAGCACGGGCTGGATTCGCAAGGCACGGAGAACCCCACTTGTCACTCCGAGATCGGGCACAGACTCGGGTTCGCCCCGGCCGGTGACGGTGGCCAATCCGGTGCCGTACATCCCGATGTCTTCGAAGACTCGGTTCTCGTCCTCGTAGGTGAGATGCCAGGCGGCGCACTGGCCCGCATCCTGGACACCCAGCCCCGGCGCTGTGTGACGCACGGACACCAAGCGGTCGGCGTCGGCAAAGGGAAGTGGCGAGAGGATGATCGCGTCCAACAAGGTGAAGATGGCCGTTGTGGCGCCGATTCCCAACGCCAGCACCACGATGACCACGATGCTGAACAGCGGGCGCCGCGCCAGAGCGCGTAAGGCAAAGCGCATGTCGCGAGCCACGTCGGCTACCGCCGTCCACCGACCGCCTTTCCCACGCATCCTCTCCTCGCGTCCTTCCGCCCAACGGTTGATCTGCGCCCGGTGATGGGCCGGCTCGCTTCGAATGAGATCGTCGGCCACCCGATCGGCGTCACCCAACCACCGCTCGATTTCGGCTTCCGCCTCTTCCTCGCTGGCTCCCCGCGACAGGGCCTCTTGGTAGAGGTCCTCCAGGTGGTCGGCCAGCTCGGAGATCGCCCGTTCGTCCCGATGTCCCTTCATCTCGGGGAGCGACAGGCGCTCCCTCAGGTAGCTCTTCCAATCACGCATGGCTGACTCCTATCACCTGATTCACCATGGCGGAGAAGGCCTTCCACTCCTGCCGTTGCTGGGTCATCACTTCTCGCCCCTTTGGCGTCAGTGTGTAGTAGCAGCGTCGTCGCTCGCCCTTCTTTTCCACCCAGCGGCCCTTGATCCATCCTCGATCCTCCATGCGGTAGAGGATGGAGTACAGCGTGGAGCCGGGGAACTCCAACCGGCCCCCGGAACGCTGCTCGAGGAACCTGCCGATTTCGTAACCGTGCCGGGTGTTCCCGTCCAGGACGGAGAGGATTAGCAGCTCTAAGCTTCCCTTCTTGAGCTCGGGATTGAACACGGGTGTGTCCTCCGCTAGAGGCCCTCTGACAGGCCGGTTGGTGGCGCTGACCACGGGCCAGGCGTCGGCGTCGACACTTCGCCACGCGATACTTCGCGTGACGAACTACTAACAGATTCTACGGAGGACCGCAAGCGTGAGTTTCAATAGACCTTCTCGTTATTGCCTGAGTAGCTCCGACGGGATCGGTCGGTTCGCTCCCGGCAGCTCGTTCGTTATCGCGACGATCCGCCAACCGCCCGCTTGCTTGATCAGCGAGAAGCTGTCCACGCCCTGCGTCGGAGCCCGCGGCGAACCCGTGATGTGTGCCTCGTACAAGACGAGCACATTCGCCATGTCTCCAAAGACCATGGCCTCCGTGCTCAGGATCTTCTCGGTGAAGCCCATCTCTCCGGCCGGTGTTTGTTCGACGAACCTGACGAAGTCAGCCACGAACCCCTCGACAGAGAACACCGTCATCGCGTCCCGGCTGGTGCGCAGAACGATGACGGCTTCCGGGATGAACAAAGCTCGGACTTTGTCCCAATCCGGTTGCTGGCCGGCCTCGA
>JASFMO010000179.1:0-7006 GCA_050117535.1 Gemmatimonadales bacterium
CACGAGCCGGCGTCGGCGCGCTACACCGTCCCGGACGGGCGGCGCAGGGGTTTGTGGTGAGAACAATTCTCACTATCTTATGATGCTATGAAAGGCCCCGACCCTTTCTGGAGCCGGGTCAAGAGTGCTCGGATCGTCCAGGTCCTCGTCGCATATCTGGCAGTCTCCTGGGGAATTCTCCAGGTGGCTGACATATTGCAGCAATCTCTCGAGCTGCCGCCTTGGATCCAGCCCGTAGCGCTGCTCCTTCTCGTCATCGGTCTCGTCATCATCGCCGCCACCGCTTGGGTGCAGTCGCACCCCGCTACGGCAGAGCGGGCGGCGCGTGACGAGGTCCCCGAGGCGTGGGAGCTGCAGCCCAGCGAGATCGGCCAGTCCTTGGCCAAGGGGCGCCTGCCGCACCTGACCTGGGCTCGGGCGCTGGCGGGCGGTGCCGTCGCCTTCTTGCTCCTGTTCGGATTCGCCGGGCTCTACATCGTCATCAAGGACCAGGGCCGGAGCTTCGCGCCGACCGAGGCCATCGCCGGCAGCGAGGCGCTGCCGGGCATCGCCGTCCTGCCGTTCGACGTGACGGGCGGCGAGCTGAGTGAGTGGCGCGAGGGAATGGTCAATTTGCTGTCCACGAATCTGGATGGAGCGGCCGGTCTTCGGGCCATCAACAGCCGCACGGTCATGGCGCGTTGGGACGAAGTAGCCAGCGATGACGGCCGAGTCGACGAGGCGACGAGCCTGCGGGTGGCCGAAGCGACGCGGGCCCGCTACGCGCTTCTCGGATCGGCGGTCGGCATCGGCCCCAGCGTGCGGCTCACCGCCGATGTCTACGGGGTGATGTCGGGGGACCGGCTCGGCCAGGCCCAGGTGGAAGGATCGCCCGACAGCGTGTTGGCGTTGGTGGATCAGCTCTCCATAGACGTGATCGGCGCCATTGTGCGAAGCGGGGAGGGCGAGCTCCCCTCGGTAAACCTCGCCAGCATCACCACGACGTCGATCCCGGCGCTGAAGGCGTACCTCGAGGGCGAGGCCGCGTTCCGGCACGCCAACTTCGACGCTGCGATCGAGGCGTTCGGCCGTGCCATCGAAACCGACTCCGCATTCGCCCTCGCCTATTATCGCCTGGCCAACTCGTACGGCTGGAAAGAGACCACGAACCATCCGTTGACGCAGCAGAATCGCGAGCGTGCGTTGGCGCTCGTCGATCGCCTTCCGGAGCGACAGGCGCTGTTGGTGCGCATCGAGAACTCGCGCAGCAGGCGCGAGAGTCTCGAGATGGCCCGCGATGCGGTCGCCCGCTATCCCGACGACCCGGAGGCGTGGTACCTCCTGGGCGAGCTGTACCTGCACGCGGGTTACGGAGATCCGACGTGGGAGCAGACCGACGAGGCCTTTTCACGCGCCGTGGCACTCGATCCCCGCTTCGCGCCGTATCGCATTCATCAGATCGATCTGGCGTTCGCCGTCTACGACAGCACGCTGGCCGCCGAGCGGCTGGCCGCCTTCGAGCGGCTAGCGCCCGGTTCGACCCGGCAGATACAACGTGGTCGTCTCGGCATCGCCCTGGCTTTTGGTGACTCAGCGAGTCGGGACTGGGCTCGGTCGGTCATCGACACCCTCGACAGCCAGGAGATCAGAATAGATCTGGGGACTGTGTCCGATGTGGATGCGCGCGCCTGGCGATTCGAGGAGGAACTGCTGGACGCTTTGGAGCGGCGTGACGAGGTCGGAGGGGGCGAGCTGGGGCGCCGCGCCTTTGTTTCCCTGAAGCACGGCGCGCTGGCCGAGTCTCTGGAGCGGCTCGCGGATCCACGATTGCCCCAGGATTGGAGGGTCTGCTCACTGGCTCTCTTGCAAAGCAACGGTTTCCCGGTGGATGAAGACCGGGTGGAATCGGCTCTGGCCATTTCCGCCATCGACTCGACTCTCGTCTGGTCGAACATGTGTGGCGCGTGGTACGCTGCCGATCGAGGCCGGTGGGACGACCACGAGCAGCTAATCGCGCGGATCGAGCGCATGGCCGCTCGGTCGCAAACGAACGGCGATACGTCGCTCGCCCTGAGCCGCAACGGTTTTGCCGGCGTTGCTCGCGGCTACGGCCTGGTCAAGCGAGGTCGTGTCGAGGGCCTGGCCCTGATCGAGCACGCGCACGACTCCGGGTGGTTCGATTGGCCCATCATCATCGGCGATCTCTATGCCGAGACCGACAGCCTCGAGGACGCCGTCCGCCACTATCGATCCGATTGGACGGACCCCCTCGTCCGTCTGAAGCTGGCGCGCGTGTACGAACGCATGGGCGAAAAGGACAGGGCGCGGGATGCTTACCTCTACTTCGTGGAGTCGTGGGCGGATGCCGATCCCGAGCTACAGCCGATCGTCGAACGAGCCAAGCAGGACATCGTGCGCCTGCGCGGCGATTACTGACAGTAGAGCATGTCGCGACTGAAGCAGCTGGTTCAAGAGATCCACCGCCGCTCGCTGTGGCAGGTGTTGGGCATCTACGTCATCGGCGGGTGGATCGCCATCCAGGTCGTTCAGACTTTGACGGAAAGCCTTCAGCTTCCGGCTTGGTTCCCCGCCTTCGCAGTCGTGCTCCTTATCATAGGGTTCCCCATCGTCATGGCGACGGCGTTCGTACAGGAGGGCATCGCGGGATCACGCGAGCGCGAGGCTGGAGCGCCGGCCGAGACGGAGGCGAGTCCCCAAGTCGAGTGGGCAGCCTCGAAGCCGGGCGGTGCGGTGAGCTTGTTCACCTGGCGGAATGCCATTGCCGGCGGGGTCGTCGCGCTTGCCGTCTGGGGCGTCGTGGCGACGATCTGGTTGCTGCGCGGCGGCATGCCGTCTGGTGACATGCCCGAGCTGAGCATGGCCGGTGCCGGAGGCGCGTTATTGGGAACGCGAGCGGCGCAAATCGCCGAACGGGCCGAGGCCGACCTGCCGGCCATCGCCGTCCTTCCCTTTTCGAACCTGAGCAGCGGCGAGGACTTCGCCTTCTTCGCCGACGGCGTGCACGAGGACATCCTGACCAACCTGTCGCAGCTCGACGGACTGCTCGTCCTCTCGCGGACGTCGGTGCTCCAGTATCGCGACACACAAAAACCGATTCGGCAAATTGCCGAGGAGCTGGGTGCGACCGCCGTCCTCGAGGGAAGCGTGCGTCGCTTCGAGAATCAGGTCCGCATCACCGCGCAGCTGATCGATGCCGAGAGTGACACGCATCTCTGGGCGGAGCGCTATGACCGCACGCTGGACGACGTGTTCGCCGTCCAGTCCGAGATCGCTCTCGAGGTCGCCCGGGCGCTTCAGACCACGCTGTCGCCGGAAGACATCCGTCGCGTGAACGCCGTGCCGACGGAAGACCTCAGCGCCTACGATCTGGTCTTGGAGGGCCGACAGGCTTACTTCCGGTATGAACCGAGCTCGAACGAGCGCGCCATCTCGCTGTTCAAGCAGGCCATCGCCCGCGACTCGAGCTACGGGCTCGCTTGGGCGGGTCTGGCCGATGCCTATGGTCAGTACACGACTCGCTTCGGTGGCGCGATCGAGTGGGCTGACTCGGCGGTGGCGGCAGCCCACCGCGCGGTGGTACTCGCACCCGAGCGCTCCGAGTCCTTCAAGGCAATGGGGTTGGCGCAGGCGGTGGCAGGGCGACCCGACAGTGCGATTGCGGCGTACGAGCGGGCGCTGGAACTGGATCCCAACAATGGCAACGCCGCCAACAACCTCGCCATCGAACTCCAAAACCGCGGCCAGTTTCCCGAAGCCGTCAAGCTCTACAAGCTGGCCGAGCGCGTCGCGCCGCACACCTTCTCGCGCACCAATCTGGCGATCGTCTATTCGTGGTTGGGTTTCTTGGAGCGCACCGAGGAGTGGGTGGGCAAGGACATCGCGCTCGGCGGGTCCAACCGCCATCGCCTACAAGGATCCCAAGACCGTGCTGGGGAGCGTCGCTCTTGCCCGCGGCGACGCCGAGACCGGCGAGCGCCTGCTGCGCGAGAGCCTCGAACTGTTGGAGAGGGAGTCTCAGCAGCGAGACCTGGGAATGTGGATGCATTGGCAGATCGTCATGCTGCACGCGCTCTTGGGTGAAAGCGATCGAGCGATCGACTTGGCCGAAGCTGTCGTTGACCGCGGCGGCATTCTGATCCCGTGGGCATGGGAACAGGAAGCGGCGTTGGATCGGCTGCGCGACGACGTTGGCTTCCAAGATCTCGTGCGCCGCGTCCGTGAGCGCAACGAAGCGATGCAGTCCGCCGTTCTCGAAGACGAATCCGACACCGCAGACAACCGCTAGCAGAGTCAGCGCGTTCTAAGCCTGATCAATTCGAGCGGTTACCGGCCGCCCTGGCAAACCGCTACACCGTCGAGCGCGAGCTCGATCCCGGCGTGGCCTGTCGTGAGACAGAATCGCCTACTACCTCACAACCCTCCAGTCTCCCGGCTGCTCGCCGGCCTCGACACGCCATCCCGGAGCCAGCTCCAGCCGCCACCCGTCACCCGAGCGGGGCGGCGTCGAAGTATCGGGAGGTGCCGGTACGACGATCTCGGTGATCCCGGCCGCCGTTTGGACTAGCAATACGCCGCCAGACTCGACGGTGAGCACGCCCCAGGTGTCCGTCACCCGAGCCGACTCGTAGACGGTCCCTACGTCGGGGACGGGAACCGCGGCGTTGGGATCGAAGGCGTACCGGAACTCGGCACCCGGCGTCACTCGCACCACGGGGCCGGCCAAGAAACGGGCGCGCAGGCTATCCAGACGTTCGGCCCGCCGCTCGGCACGCCTGGTCTCCTGCTCTATCACTCGCCGTCCGTCGTAGGCCGACGTACGCATCTCGGCGTCCCCGCCGCGCGGCCGTGCTATACCATAGGCCTCCGCCGTCAACGCCGCCAAGTCTGTCGTCGCCGACACGCCCTCGCGCCAGGATTGTCCGGATCCATCCAGCAGGAGGCCATAAGCGGGTCCCGTGGCGTAAGCGAAGGCGCGGGCGAAGTTCGTCTGTCGCTCGCGCCTCTCGAGCGCCATCGCGGCGCGGTCGGGCAGCACCTCGGCTGGCAAACCGCTCAACTTGAGTCCTGTGTATTCGGCCAGCCCTTCGTTGAGCTCGAGCGCGCGCTCCTCCTCCGCCGCGCTCGGAAACAGCGAATGCCGCCGCGCTCGAAAAGCTAGCGCGTCCAGCAGAGCGGCTGTCCGCTCGCGCCCGGTGCGTATCAGCGCCTCGGCCAGCGCCCGCCACTCGAGGCGGGTCCAAATGCGGCCCTCCCTGGTGGCCATGTGCTGGTTCGGTGGGCTCAACATCGGCAGGCCCAGCTCCGGCTGGACGCGATGGAACAACTCGTGGGCCAACAGCCGTTGGCGGTCGTATCGGTTCGAGGGGAGCGGCCAGACGAGCATCGTCCAGCGGCGTCCCGCCCAATCGATGGCGGTGTTGCTGGGGTTGAGGTCGGCCGGCAGCTCGCCGGTGTAGACGCCCGCTGTCGCCGAGAAGCCGGCGGCCGAGAAATTGGCGGCGACAGATCGCGTCGAGGGATGGACGAACAGCAGTGGACCGTAGAGTTCGACGCCCCACAGCACCCCGCCATCATCCTCGGCTAACTGCTCCGCCTCTGCGAAGTAGGTGCGAGCTTGTTCGAGGTCGATGGCCGGCTCCTGGGTGAAACCTACCTGAGGGGCGAGTATGGTGAGGGTGGCAAGCACGATCGCTGCCAGCCTGCATCGGGACGAGTTCGCACTGTTTGGTACCATCATCTCTCCCATCTCCCTCACCAGAGCCGACCATCGATCACGCGAGACCCTATCCTTTGTTGATGATCTTCGGATCGCTCGTGTACGAATTGTTATTGTACTCGATGGTGACCTTGTAAGGGTACTCACCGGGATCGCAGTCCGTATCGTTCACGGTGATCTTGTCGTCTGCGATCGTCCAGGTGAAATCGCCCGGATTCGTCACCGTCAGCGCGAAATTCGTGAACTTCCAGTTCGTTGCCGAGCGGTTCAGCTCGATCGTCCCGGCCTCGTTCATCTCGACCTTGTCGGGCGCGAAGGTGAAGCTCGCGTTCGCCGGGTTGAAGGTCACGGTGACTGGGTGGTTAGCCATGGTGTCTTCCTCCTGGTTGGGGCTAAGAGTTTGACTGCTATCCGGTCGTTTGAACGCCGCCTGGCGTCTGCCGACCGCTCTGATTGCTCTTACAATGCGCCCTTGCTACGGGCCAGCACGACCAACTCGGGATCCCGGTAGCCTCGCTCGACTAACGAGGCAACGATAGGCGCGGCGTCATCCATGCGCTCGAGGTGCAGAAGCACCGCCGCCCAGACGGCGAGGAACTCGGTTTGCCGCTCCTCGCGGGCAAGCGGCTCGATCGTCTCCAGGGCGTGCATCCACGCTCCGCGGGCCCGCTCCGCGTCGCCCAACCGCTGATGAACCTCGCCTTGGAGGATGTAGCTGGATGCGAGGCCGCGCAGGGCCGTCCGGTTGTGGGGAGACTGCCGAACGATCGACTCGAACGTTGCCATCGAGCGCTCGGCCTCGGTCCGCGCCTCGGCGTAGCGGCCGTCAGACAAGTAGGCTCGGCCCAGTCCCGCCTGCGCGGCGCCCAGGTGACGCTGCCACGTCGTGTTCGTCGGGTCGCGAGCGACCAGTTCTTGAAACCGGACCCGGCTAGACTGAAGCTCGGCGACCGCTCGCCGCTTCTGGCCGAGCGCCAGCAGCGCCAGGCCGAGATCATGCTGGATGATTGCCAAGCCGCGCTCCCAATCCGCGTTGCTCGTGTCTCGCGCGAACAGCCTGCGGGCGATCTGCTCAGCTGCCTCGTATTCGGCCAATGCGCTCGTCATCTCGCCGCGCGCCCGGCGCAAGTCGCCCATGTAGTTGTGGTTGACGCCGAGCAGCTCCAGCCAGGTCGCGTGGCTCGGGTCCTCGCCCACCAATTCTTCCCGAAGCGTCCGCTCGACCGAGAACATCTCGAGCGCCCCGTCCAGATCGCCGAGCTTCTGCTGGACGACGGCAACCTTATTGTG
>JASFMO010000180.1:0-6978 GCA_050117535.1 Gemmatimonadales bacterium
CCGGGCCAGCCCCGAGACCTGGCGAAACGCGCCGTTGAAGATCGCGTAGGCCCGCGCCAGCGGGACCTCGAAGTACTGTCGAGCGCCCGTGTCGCGCTCGACGAACATGTAGTAAGGTACGATGCCCAGCCGCACCTGTTGCCTCCACAGCTCCGCCCAATCGTCCACCGAGTCGTTGACGTGACGGATCAGAGGCGCCTGACTGCGGATCGTCACGCCCACGTCCTGAAGCCGCCCGATCGCCCGCTGCGCGATCGGCGTCTCCAGCTCTCTCGGGTGACTGAAATGCGCCATGAACGCCAGGTGCTTCCCCGCCCTCCGTACGGCCTCGAACAACTCGAGCACGTCGTCGGCATCCGGATCGCTGACGAAACGATACGGCCAGTAAGCCAGCGCCTTGCTCCCGATGCGGACGCTTCGAATGTGCTCCATCGCCGGATCGAGCAACGGCTCGAGATAACGCTTCAGCACCTTGGTCCGCATGATCATCGGATCACCACCCGTGATCAGTGCGCTCGTTATCTCCCGGTGGGCAGCCAGATACGAGCGCCAAGCCTCCACCTCGCGACTGGCGAACTTCAGATCGTCTAGACCGACGAACTGGGGCCAGCGGAAACAGTACGTGCAATAGGCATGGCACGTCTGACCCGGCGTCGGGAAGAGCAGCACCGTGTCACGGTACTTGTGTTGCACGCCCGGGACCGGCTCGTCGTCGAACACCGGCACGTTCAGATCGAGCTGCCCCGCCGGATGTGGATTCAGCCCGTATTGGATCTCTCTGGCCGCCGAACGAATCTCACGCTCCGATGCACCCGACCGCACCAATCGGTACATCCGCAAGAAATCCTTCGGCCTCAGCATCTCCGGTTGCGGGAAGGTCAACTGATAGATCGGGTCGGCCGGAACGTGCGACCAATCGATGAGATCCTCGATCACGTAGTCGTTAACCCGGAAAGGAAGCACCGCCGCCACGGCTTTCATGGCGGCCCGTTCCTTCTCCGACAGCCGCATCAGCTGCGGAATCCGGTCGATATCTTTGCGTGTGTAGACCCGGTAACTTCGTTCAGTCGCTCTCGCGATAGCCGGCCTCCTTACCCGGTTTCTCCATCCACTTTCCATTGGCGTTCCTCCTTGGGTGGATAGGCCACCCGCGATACGGCTCTGCCCGTGCCGAGGATCCGACTTCAGGTCCGTACTATTCGTGCGTTGCGCTGACAAGCCGCCCGACGGGGGCATCATGCCGGCATGATGCCCCCATAGGTCAGCTTCATAGCCGGTCGGCGACGAGGTTCTGTGATCAGCCTTACGTTGCTTGCGGGGCGCTCTCGGGGGTAGGCTCCCCCTGAACGAACGCCTGAGCGCCGTCTTACCCGCTTGCGCATGATGTCGCCTTTCGGATCCAAAGATAACTCGGTCGGGCCTGCCGGGGCAATCGCCCTGACACGTCTCGCCCAGGTTTGCGGGTTCGGCTCCGGTTCAGTGGCGCCAGACCCAACCAGAGAGCGGTTCCTACTTTTCCCTCCACGTGACATATTGTCACGCTGCGCTTTGTCGAGCGCTCGGTTCCGGTGGGTTTAAGTCATGGTAGAACGGTCACTTACAGTGTCCGGCGCTGCGGGCCTAGATGATGCTGATCAGTGTCGGGTCAAGTTCGATTTTGCCTCCTCGAGATGAGCCCTGTCGACCACAACCCGATCGAGAGAGAGGAAATGAGCAAACAAAAAGCTGCCAAGTCCCCAGCCGCCGAGGACCTGAACCCGTTTCACATCGCGCAGCAGCAGTTCGACCACGCAGCCCGCTACATCCCAGACCTCAAAGCGGGCCTGATCGAGTTCCTCAAGCGGCCCGACCGGATGATCACCGTCGAGTTCCCGATCGAGACGGCGGAGGGCGTCGTGAAGAACTACGTCGGTTACCGCTGCGTACATAACCGGGTGCGGGGTCCAGGAAAAGGTGGCATACGCTACCATCCCGATGTGACAGCCGATGAGGTGCGGGCGCTGGCCTCCTGGATGACCTGGAAGTGCGCGGTCCTCGACGTCCCCTTCGGCGGCGCCAAGGGCGGCATCGTCTGCAGCCCGAAGCAGCGGACCAAGGACGACCTGCGGAAGATCACGCGCCGCTTCATCGCCGAGCTTGGCGATGCGATCGGTCCCTACACGGACATTCCGGCGCCCGACGTGAACACGAACGCCGAGACGATGGCCTGGATCTACGACACCTACGACATGATGCATAAGGGTCGAAACAACCTGGGCGTCGTAACCGGCAAGCCCGTCAACATGGGGGGCTCGCTCGGTCGCAACGAGGCCACGTCGCGCGGCTGCCTGTTCTGCACGCAGCAGGCGCTGGCCAAGGGCCTCGTCGACGGCCTGGACTCGGTCGACGGCGCGACGGTGGTGGTGCAGGGCTACGGCAATGCGGGCGCGATCGCGGCGCAGCTGTACGCCGAGCAGGGAGCCAAGATCATCGCGGCCAGCGACTCGCGGGGCGGCATCCACAACCCGGACGGGTTCGATCCGCTGGACGTGCTGAGGCACAAGAAGGAGACGGGCTCGGTGGTCGGCTATCCGGGCACGAAGGAGGTCAGCAACGAGGAGATTCTGACGCTTCCGTGCGACATCCTGGTGCCGGCGGCGTTGGAGAACGTGATCCGGGGTGACAACGCGGACCAGGTTCAGGCGAAGGTGATCGCGGAGGCGGCGAACGGTCCCACGACGCCGGCGGCGGACAAGATCTTGTTTGCGAAGGGCATCCACGTGTTGCCGGACATTCTGGCGAATGCGGGTGGCGTGACGGTGAGCTACTTCGAGTGGGTGCAGAACAACGAGAACGAGCAGTGGGAGGAGGATGAAGTCAACCTCAAGATGCACGTCAAGATGGAGCGGGCCACCGATGCCGTCATCGATAAGCAGAAAGAGATCAACGATTCGCTGGATGCCTTGAACGGTGAGCGAAAGAAGCGAAACCTGCCCGGCGAGCCATTGGAGCCGATCGATCTGCGGACGACCGCCTATGTGCTGGCCATCAGTCGCGTCGCCCGAGTGACTCTGGAACGGGGCATCTGGCCCTGAGTCACCTTGCAGAGGGGCTGGCCATGCGTCGGCCCCTCAACTCACCATCACCCTCACTCAGCCACTCATGGGGCTGACGCCCCGGGCCCACCCGTACCCGAAGAACGCCGACGCCGCGTAGGCCAAGGCCGCCGTCAGAAACAACACCTGCGAGCCGAATTCCAATGCGATCAGTGCCGCCAGCGGAGTCGCGACCACCGACGCGAAGCCGTTGGCGGCCCAAGCCCACGCGACCCCCTCGGTCCCCGCGCCGGCAACCGAGCGAAGCCCCAAGGGGAACGGCAACCCCATCAGAAACGCCAGCGGTGCCATCACGAGCAGGCCCGCCGCCGCACGCAGGCCCAGTCGGACCGGCTGCACCAGATGGACGAACGGCAGCAGCGCCGCGGAATAGACAAGCAGCAATACCGTCAGGGCGGCGGCCGTCCAAAGCAGACGTTCGGTGCGAAGGCGATCGGACAACGCACTTCCGGCGCCCGAACTAATCAGGAATGCCGTCAGCACCGCCGCCACGGCGTAGACAGGGTGGCCAAGTAACAGGCTCAGCTCCTGGATCGCCGCGATCTCCGCCGTCAAGTAGGCGAATCCGATCGCGACGAAGTACCCGATCGGGCGCCACCACTGGCGTCGACCACCAGTGCGCACGCGAATCAACACGGGCACGACCATCAGCAGGCACGCCAGCAGAATGGCTTGCGCCAACGTCGCGAAGAGCGTGACATAGCCCCACTCCGCAAAGGCCAGCCAACTGCCCCGGTCGCGGCTCAGAAACTCACCCAACGAGGTGGCGCGCAAGTAATGGTGTGGATACGGCCGCGCATCATCCACCGGCTCCACGGCGAACGTGTACGACGCCGCAAAGCGGGCGGCGCTGTCCGGGCCAGCCACCGCGGCAGCCGCTGCATCGAACAGCGCCGGTCGGTCGAGAAGGTTGTACCCTGTTTGTGGCGCGCCGAGGCCTGGATACCAGTCGAGATCGAAGCGCCGCTCTTCCGCCCAAGCAGAAAGCGATTCGACTTCCCCGTCGCTGAAACCCGCGGGCTTCACAAGGACCGTCGCCGTCGCCCAGCTTCGCATCACCACCAACCCGCTGGCGACCGATTGAGCTTCGCGTCGCCGCAGCGCCTCGGCAGCGCTGAGAATCATGCGGACGCTGGCGCGTGGCGGGACCGTGACCCAGCGCGTGATCGCCAGGACGCCCTCGGTGGTCAGTCGGTCAAGGTACTGCGAGTAAGCTTCTACGGTATGAAGGAAGTCCTCGTTGAGCGCGTGCACTCCGCCGGAGGATGTGCCGAAAGCGTGGCCCGCCCCGATGGTGATGAGATCGAATCGCTCGGCCGAGCGCGCAACAAAGCCTCGCGCATCTCCGATGTGCCATTCCACCCCCATCTCGCCATCCGGCCATGATGACCTCGAGGACCCTCTCCCACCCCAACTGGCCAACTCGGCGTTGAGTTCCACCGCCTTGACCCGACCCGCGCCGTGCGCCAGCGCGCCCCAAACCTCCGTGCCACCTCCCGCTCCCAAAACCAGGACCGCGTTCTTCCTACCTGTGGCGTACGGCGCGGCCGACGGCAGCCAACCGAGGATCTCTCCGGCACCTTCAGCCTCCCATGCGCTCGAGGCACCGGCCAGATCCGCATCGACGAACAAGGCCGTCTGCCGCGGAAACTCGCCGGCATAGGCGAGCGACAGGCCCGGAGCATGACGGAAGGCCGTCGCCTCCACCGCGACCACCCAGCCCGACGGACTGGTGCTCTCAGCCACGCGCCTCGCGTCCGGAAACGCCTCGACTTGCGGCAACCCTTTGTACGGAGTGATGTCCAGCGTCCAGACGGGATGGGCGAGCGCCGCGACCGCCAGTAAGAACGCGGCCCACGCCGCGACCCGCTGCCTTCGCGCTCCGCCGCTCACAGCGCTCAAAGATCCGCAGGCACCCACGACGGCTGGAACGGCCACAGCACGAATCGGGAACACCCACCATAAGACCACGACAGCGATAGCCGCTCCCAACCCCGATCCCAAAAAGGAGGCGCCGTAGATCCAGCCTGGACGCTGCGGCTCGAGGCTGATCGCCAAGAGAATCGCCAGCGCGGCCGCGCCGAATGGCAACGCCAGAAGCACGTAGACAGCGGCGAGCCGCGGCCACTGCCATGGATCCCATGGAAGCTGTACCGAATCGAGCGGGATCCGGTGAACAAGTGCGACGCTAGAGATCAGCAACGCCGGCACCACTACAGCCGTCCACACAAACCAGCGATGCGCTCTATCGGGGCCCGGTCGCACTAATGCCAGCAATGTCCCGCTCGTGCCGAACCCCAGCATCGCGATGCTGATCGCCATGTAGGCGAAGTGATGGAACTGCTCGATGGCAAACACCCTGACCAGAAGGATCTCGTACGCCAGGGTGCTGGCCGAAAGAAAGGCGACGGCGGCCGGCCTCGCGAATCTGCTCACACGCCCTAGCGCAAACCCTTCAGCATCGGCACGAATCGAACAGGAAGAAGGTGGCGCGTTCTGACACCGCCGTCCGAATCCTTCTCGACGAGAATGAGATTCTGCACGCCGTAGACGCTGCCCACCGGTATCACCATGCGTCCACCGGGCCTCAACTGCTCGACCAACGCGGGGGGAATGTGACCCGCCGCCGCCGTCACGATGACAGCGTCGAACGGCGCTTCCTCGCTCCAGCCGTAGTGTCCGTCGGCGTGCCGTACAACGACGCTATCGAACCCGAGTCTCGCCAAGCGCGCGCGTGCGCTGGTCGCCAACGCTTCGAAGATTTCTATCGTGAACACCCGACAGCCCGTCGCACCCAGCACCGCCGCCTGGTAACCGGAGCCTGTGCCGACCTCCAGGATTCTCATCCCTGGCTTGGGTCGCAGAATCTCGGTCATGTAGGCGACGATATACGGCTGCGAGATCGTCTGACCGTAACCGATGGGCAAGGGATGATCCGCGTAGGCGTACCGCTGCTGCTCGGTTGGAACGAACTCGTGACGCGGGACCGATCGCATCGCCGCGAGCGTGGCGGAGTCCTCAACGCCGTAGGCCTCGATGAGACGAACCATGTCGAGCCGCTGCTGATCGAAGCGGCCCGAAGACCTGTCTTGCGCCCAGCCGCTAGCGGCCGCCGCCGAGATGATCACGATGACTATTCCCGGCGGGACAAGGCGACGTGCTCTAACGAACCGGAGAAACATTCTGAAACCTCTCCCCCACAACTTCTTACGCCGGGCGAATGCCCGTCAAGCCTGAAAAGTCTGCGCCGTTACTGCGGGTCGGCCGCAGCCGCAGCCGGCCGACGCCGTCGGTTCGCGAGCTCGGCGGTCCGCCGCTCGAGCGCGTCGCGCATCTCCAACCGAGGTGACGTCGATTCGAGCTCCGAGTAGTATTCACCTCGGTCGATCAGCTCGCCGAGCAACACTGCCGCAATGATGTAATCGCGCCAACCGACTGGCTCCAGATGCCACAGTGCGAATGGAAGCACGAACCCCAGCGTCAGCCGCGCCGCGCTGAGACCGGGACGAACCGGCCGCCGAAGTTCGACGAAGCGTAGCTTCCTAATCACGTAGAGCGACATCTTCGCGAAGCCAAAAGCGCCAACCAACCATCCGCTGCCGAGCAATACGCCCGTCAAGTAGAAACCCGTCCAGAGCACGCTGGCGCTGTGCCGATAGCCAGGGCCTGCCCGCTCCAAAACGCTGTATACCTGATCGGCGCAGTACAGAGCTAGAAACCCAAAGAGGATCGCCAGCCCGCCCAACATCATGTTGTAGGGCAGCAACCAGAGGTAGACCAGCGAAATGATGACGAATGCCGACAGCGAGAAAACTTCACGACTGAGCCAGGAGCGGTGTAGGTTGAGCACGGCCCGATGAGAGCGCCACGGGCGGCCGAGGTG
>JASFMO010000181.1:0-6948 GCA_050117535.1 Gemmatimonadales bacterium
ATCCGGTAGGCCCCACCCCGCCAATCTGGCGCTTCGATCGACAAGCCCAGTGTCGGCTGGGCTGAACCGCCGCTGTCCGGGACCCACGCTCCCGCCGACAGATGAACGCCGACGTTGCCGTCCGAGAACCACTTGTGCGCTGTCCCTTCCACAGCGAACGCGAACAACTCGGCGCTTTCCCCGCCGTCCTGCAATCCCCGCAGCCGCTCGACGCTCATCTCCACACCCACACGCGTTGCCGGAGAACCGCCGACCCAACCGCCGCGCAGGCGAACCAAAGAGAAGTCATCGTTGTCGGCGAACGTCTCGAAGCCGCCGGCCGCACCGATCGTCCCGCGCGCAGCCAGCTGCGCCTCGAGCTGAGCCTCGAGAGCGGCGAGCCCATCGGCGGCGCCGACCACCCACGGGTCGATCTCCAGGGCGCGCCGGTAGGCCTCGGCCGAGCGCTTGCGCTCGCCCTGCCAGCGGTACAGGTCGCCGAGCAACACCCATGCTTCGGCGTTCTCGGGATTGTCGGCCAAGATGCCCCGAGCCAAAGTCTCCGCTTCGTAATACCGACCCGACCAAGCGAGCAACCAGGCCAGGCGAAGCTGCACGAGATCGGAGTCCGGATGTCGCACCAGGTAGGCGCTCAGGTAGGCCATAGCGCTGTCGCGCGCGTCGGCACGATACTGAAAGATATCGGCCATCTCCAGCAGGACCGAGTCGGCCTCGGGATGCTCGCTCAGGAACCGTCGATACAAAGACAGCGCCGAGTCGGGCTCCGCCGTCCAAGCCAGCATCCGAGCCTGCTCCAACAGGCTGGCGCCGGTCGCTGACATCACTGGCAACGCTTGCTCGATGGCGAGCCTGAGCGAGTCCACGCCGGGGCCGGCGAAACCGGGCGGCAACCCGGCCAGCGCCTCCGCAGCCGCCTCGGGTTGAAAGGCCCAGAGAAGCACACGCGCCCACTCGACGCGGAGCTCAGGGTCGTCCGGTGACAGCTCCACCAGTCGCGCGTACAACGCCAGGGCTAAGTCATATCGCTCCGCCCAGGTCGCGATAGCCGCATACTCGCGCAGGAGGTCCTCGTCATCCGGAGTCACTTCGGCGAGCGTGGCATAGATCGCCAGCGCTTCGTCATACCGCTCAGCCCAAGCCAGCGTCCGGGCATACTCACGCCGTAGTTCCAGGTCGGCTGGTGACTCGGCTACCATCTCTTCGTACAACTCTACGGCCGCTTCCCATTCCCGCATCGCCACGAGAAGCCTGGCGAGCTCCTGCCGCGCCTCCGGGCCCGCGCCCAGCGCCATCGCCATTCGATACGACTCGACCGCATTCTCCAAGCGTCCGGCCCGCCACAGAGCTCGGGCATACTCGAGCCTCGCATCCCGGTCGCCCGGGTGCCGCTCCAAGTACTCTTCCAGCATGCGCAGCGCTGCCGTTGGATCACCGGCCTCGACAAGTCGGACGTACTCGGCCCATAGGCGCTCCGCCGGTCCGCGCGCGATGGGCTTCGCCGCCAACGGGGGCGGCGTCGTCGTCATGGGTAGTGGTAGGGGGGGGAGGACGACCGGGTAGGCGAAGCCGCTCTCGGCGAAATCGAGGTCGAGCAAGAACCGCTGCGGCATCAATCCGAACACGAACAGGAGCAACAACCCCAGCGACCCCGCGGCGAGTGGGAGAAAACCTCTCCAGTAGGTCGAGCGCCGCCGAGCCATCCTACTCTTCGAGAAGCTTCAGGAGTTCTGCGCGGTCAGTTGGCGAGGTGTAGACTACCGCGGCGATCTTCTCCCAATCGTCCGTTCGCAAGCGATTGAGGAAGATCTCGGCATGAGCACTCAAGGCACCGTCAAGGTAGACCTCGACGCGACCGGGGCCTACGCTCATTCGATCGTCGGAGCCGCGCCGCATCTTCTGGGCGACGTGTTTCGCCAGCGTCTTTGCCCTCCTCCCGTTGCCCGGCCGCAGCAGCACGAGCGAGAAGATGGGCGGTTTGTCACGCTGCAAGCGCGATCGCACGATGTCCAGCACGGATCCGGTCTCGATCTCATCCGGCGTTGGTGGCGTGCGCGGTGCCTCATCAACATCGGCGTCGCCGGCCGCCACCGATCGACCACGGCGAAGCAGAGCTTCGATGCGCGATGACAGCTCGTCCGGATTCAAGCCCCCGGACACGAAATCGTCGGCGCCAAACCGAAGCGCCCGAGCGCGATCGCTGGCGCGCAGATCGTAGCCACAGATGACGAGGATCGGCGGCCGCTTGGCGGCACGTCGCAGCTGGTGCATCACATGCAGCGCACGATTGACCGATCGGCGATCGACATTCAAGACAACCAGCCCGAAATTCCGGTGCGCCAGCTCGGGGAAGGCATCCACTGGGTCCGAAGTGTGGAAGAGGTCGAACGACTGCTCGAACCATAAGCGAAGCTCTTCGGGCAGTTCACCGGGCACGTCGAGCAGCAACACCCTGCGACCGGCGGAAGCTTTGGCCTCGTCGGCCCGGTCTCGACGTGGCATGGCGAACGGCACCACCCCGAGGCGATCGCGAATGTCGAAGCCGATCGGGCCATTCAGACCGGCCGGCCCCAAGGTCTTCCGCACTATGAACTGGCGCTTGCCCGAGCTGTTGAGCGTGGCGTGGAGAACGAGCGAGGCCCGCTGCGAGATCACGTCGAACCCGCTATCGAGCTCGGCTAGCTTTTCGGCCGAGAACGTCAGCAGACACGTACTGCCAAGGCGCGTGAGTAGGTCGACCAGCAACTCGGCGCCATTGGCGGCTTCGCGCCCCTCGAGGAGAGGAGCACAGGTATCGAGGACAACTCTGTCGGGCTTCAGCCCCGCGCCGATCAGCCCCTCCAGCTCCGAGAATACTTCGGCAGGATCGATCGTCCTTCGATAACGCTGGCGGAACCCCGGTTGATATCCGAGTATCACACAGTCACCCGACCTCACGTGGGCATCGAGATCGATGCCAATCGAGGCCGCCTGTTTAACCACATCCTGCGGACGCGCCTGCGTCAGGTGGGCCACCCGACTGCCTTGTCGCACCCCCTCATCGAGGAAGTGCAAGGCCGCCACCGTCTTGCCTGTACCCGGGCCGCCGACGAGCGCAATGAGCCCCCCCGGCGTGAAGCCGTTCAAGCGCTCGTCCAGCACATTGATGCCGAGAGAACCGGCTCGCTTAGTCAAATCCGGCATATGTCTCGAATGCATAACTAGCCGTCAGCTCCAACGGCCCATCGGGGGGAGATCAGCGAGCTGTAGGGGGGCCTGTCAAAAAATCCCACCATGCCGAGCTGAACTCGGAACGGCGGGAACTATTTTGTCAACACCAATCTATAGCCATTACCCCTTATAACGCAAGGTTTTGTGTCGACCGCTCGGCAGCGCCGCCCGGGGGGACAGCCGGCTCGACAGATCCCATGACCCGGAAGACTCAACCCCTCGCCAGCACCAGGCCTGGAACGGCCGCTAGAGAGTCGATGATCGCGTCCGGCTTCACACTCGACCGCGACACCTCATCCGGGCTGAATTTACCTGTCCTGACAAGGATTCCCAGGCTGCCCGCCGACTTGGCCCCGGCGATATCGCTGCTCAGCGAATCACCGACCATGGCGACATCCTCCCGTCTCAGACCCATGCTCTGAGCGGCCGCCTCGAACAACGCCCGGCTTGGCTTCCCCACCACCGTCGCCGCTCGGCCCGTCGCGTACTCGAGCGCCGCGACGAACGCCCCGGCGTCGAGGCATAAGCCATTCGGTGTCTTCCAGTAACGGTTCTTGTGCAACGCCAGGAACTCCGCGCCCGCCAATAGCGATCGAAACGCCCTATTCATGATCCCGATCGTCCAAGCCTCACCCATGTCGCCGACCACCACGGCTTGCGGCGCCTCTTCGTCGACGACGAATCCGCCAAACTCCGAGACAGCCTGCGGAGCCAAGCAGAGTAGCACTCGCTCTAGGCCCCGGCCTTTGAGCCACGCCGCGGCCGCGAGCGGGGGCGTGAATATCTCAGCCGCGTCGGCCACAATGCCGGCGCGAGCCAGCCATTCCGCGATCGTGCCGCGCGGAACCCGCGTCATGTTGGTGACGAAACGGAACGGCATGCCCGCCGCGCGTAGCGTGGCGAGGGCCTCATCCGCCCCGGGAATCAACGCGTCACCGTCCCAGACGGTGCCGTCAAGATCGATCAGCAGACCGGACGGTCGTTTGGGCATGGCTGGAGGATCGGGATATCCCACGGTCGAGTTGAGCGACCGGAATGATTCTACTCTTTCTCCCCTAACCCGACACGTACCACGAGATCGTAAAGCTGGAGAGGGTCGACAGGCTGTGTCAGGAACGGCCGACCTGCGGCCGTCAACAGCCGCCGTGTCGCTGGATCGGTCAGGTCATTGACCAGGAAGATCACACGCCTGGTTTGATCTTCGTTGAGTTGGGCGATGCCCTCGTACAACTCCTCGCCGCTAACCTGCGGGTTTGGCAGGTCGATGACGACGACGGCATAGACATCTTCGCCCAACCGGTCGAGCGCTTCCCACGGATCGCGCGCTACGTCGACGGATAGCCCAGCCGGAGCCGCGGTCTCGCGAAGCAGGCCCGCGCTGTAAGCGCTCGCCTCGATGACCAGCACACGAAACGGTGCGCCAACGGCTTCTAGCCCCAGCTCTGCGCCAGTCGGTAGCCTGGGTTCCGTCATTGCAGCGCCTCCAACACATGACGAGGGAGGACTCTATTGTCCGACACACAGCAAGCACGCTGAACTTGGGCCAAATGTGTGCCACAATTGATCCTCAAATGCGCTACGACCTCTCCGCAGACTTCGCCCCAACGGCAGGGAGCGCCAGTCTTGAGAGAGGTCCTCTTCATTATACACGACTGGCGAGGTCTAAGACAAGAGACAGCATAGACTTCGGGGTAGCTTCGGGGTCTCTTGCGCCGGCAGTCTTCATCGAGCAAGATGGTCAGCCCCACGCCCCGCAATCGGCTACGTCTGTTGGAAACGTCAGTTCCGAGCGTGGCGTGCTCGCTACGATTCGCGCCGATGACATTGTGTTGACGGGTACCCGTTGGTTTGGTGTCAGAGACCAGACTCCGCACACCCGAAGTTGGCAGAGGCGACGCTATGTACCGACTCCATTGTCTCGGCGAAGCCGCGCTCCGCAGCCCGAGCGGCGACTTGGTCCACTTCCGATCGCGCAAGCACTTCGCCCTGCTCGCCTACCTCGCGCTCAACGCGGACCGCGCTCACCGACGCGAGCGACTCGTCAACTTGCTGTGGAGCGACAGCGATTCATCGAAGGCCAGACATTCCCTCTCTCAAGCCCTCTATGCAGTTCGACGGCTGTTGAACGGAGCCGTCCACATCGAGGGCGAAGACCTCGAGATTAGGTCGGACGGCTTGCAGGTCGACGCCCTCGAGTTGGAGCGCCTCCTTCAGTCCGGCGATCCCGAGGCAGCCGCCGACCTGTACAGAGGTGAGTTCCTCGAGGGGTTCTGGGTTCCGGGCGCACAGGGTTTCGAGGAATGGGCCGGCCGTGAACGTGCTCGTGTCGGCGCTCTGGCCCGTGACGCGCTGCGCTGCGCGGTCAAATCGTCGCGCGATCGCTGCGACTGGGTGGAGGTTCGCCGGCAGGCTGAGCGTCTGGTGCAACTCGACCCATTTGACGAAGCCGCCCACGCGGAACTCATGCGGGCTTTGTGGATGCTCGGCGATCGGGCGGTGGCGCTCGAGCACTTCGAGTCTCTGAAGCGGGTGCTGGCTGACGAGCTTCATGCCGGACCGTCCAAGGAAACGGCCGGCCTGGCCGAGCGGATTCGGCAGCGGCCGGTGCGGGGCAGCTGGACGACGCGTCGCCTACTGCGCGAGATGGGCAGTCCCTTGCTTCAAGATCCTCCCTTCGTCGGCCGGGAGGACGAACTCGCGGATCTGGCCGAGGAGTGGGATCAAGCCGCCGCCGGGGTGAGTCGCACCGTGGCGTTGACCGGGCCGGCGGGGATCGGCAAGACGAGGCTCGCGGATCAGTTCATCCGCAGCCTGGCACTCACCGATGTCACGATCATGCGCGGCCGGTGCTACGAAGCCGAACAGACGCTTCCGTACGGCCCCGTGGCCGAGGCATTGAGGCCCGCGATCGCCTCTCTCGAACTTGGCGACGTGAACCCGTTATGGTTGGCGGAGCTCGCGCGAATCGTCCCGGAAGTACGGGCTCGATTCGAGGACCTGCCCGAACCGTCCTTACTGGATGCCGAGGGCAGTCGTCGCCGCCTCTACGAAGGCGTCGCTCAGGTTCTCAGATCGGCCTGCGAGATTCGGCCTGTCCTGGTATTCATCGACGATGCTCACTGGGCCGATGACTCCTCGCTCGCGCTGCTGCACTACCTGCACCGGCGCGTGACCAACGGCCTGTTCCTCTTGACAGCGCACCGTCCGGAGGAACTCGAGACGCGCAGCGCGCTGGCGACCACAGACTTTCTGACTGGCCAGAGCCCCCGCGTGCGCTCGATACGTCTCGAGGGCCTCGGACAGCCTGCGAGCGCGGCGCTCCTTCTGTCACTCATGGGGGCCGACTCGGACGACTCCGCACGCACAGCACTGTTGGAGCTGAGCGGCGGGAACCCGTTCTTCGCCATCGAGCTTGTCAGGGAGTTCTCCGAGAGCGGGGAGAGCCCTGGCCAAAGGCCACTTCGGGTCCCCGAGAGCATCAGAGCCCTTCTGAACCGGCGCTTCGCGGGCTTGGCGGAGCGCTCGGTTGCCTTTCTCGAGCAGGCTTCGTGTCTCGGCACGCGCGTCAGCGTCGAGGTCCTGGCCAGTGCCGTGGGTCTCCCCCCCGTCGAGTTTTCCAGCGTGTTACGGGAGCTTTCGCGCTCGGCGATCTTGGTCGAGGAGGACGGAGTGGTCCGTTTCCGTCACAATCTGCTTAGGGAGGTGGCCTGGTCACGGGTGCCCGTGGCTATCCGCGGCGCC
>JASFMO010000182.1:0-6928 GCA_050117535.1 Gemmatimonadales bacterium
TCTACCGACAATATGACGAATGTTCTGGACGCAGCGCTACGGGGGAGGGTGATTGCGAGGTCCCGAGTCGGTCAAAGCAGGGTCCGTGCATGTCTGAAAACCGGCCGCCATCGCCTGCGGCGTCGGTCGGCGCATTGCCGTCCGAACCCCGCCGGCTGAGCCTGCTGGCGGCCTTCGCCGCCATCTATCTGATCTGGGGCTCCACCTACCTGGCTATCCGCTTCGCCATCGAAACGCTTCCGCCGTTCCTGATGACCGCGGTCCGGTTCCTGGTCGCCGGTGTCGCCATGTACCTGTGGGCCCGCGTGAGAGGTGTGCGGGCACCGACTGGCCCGCAGTGGGCTGCCGCCACGCTGGTCGGTGTCTTGATGTTGGTCTTCGGGGTTGGCGGCGTCTCGTGGGCCGAACAGCATGTGCCATCAGGAGCGGCGGCCTTGATCGTGACGGTGGGCACGCTGTGGATGGTGCTGATCGATTGGCTGTTCTTCGGCGGTGCGCGGCCCAGCGGCAAGGTAGTGCTGGGCATTCTGCTGGGGTTCTCAGGTGTGGCGCTGTTGATCGGCCCGGAGCAGTTGGCCGGGGCGGGGCGGATCGATCTGTTGGGTGCCGGCGTGATTCTGGTGGGCACGATCACCTGGCCGTTCGGATCGCTCTATTCCCGCGGCTCGCATCTGCCTGCCTCACCCGTACTCGCGACGGGGATGGAGATGCTCGCCGGGGGCGTCGTCTTGCTCCTAGTCGCTGTGGCGTTCGGCGAACTGGGCCGCCTCGATGTCGCGCAGATCTCCGCTCGCTCGGTTCTCGCCACCGGATATCTCGCCCTCTTCGGGTCCATCGTGGCACTGAGCGCCTATCTGTGGTTGTTGAAGGTCGACACGCCGGCGCGCGTCATCACACACGCCTACGTGAATCCTGTGGTCGCCGTGTTCTTGGGTTGGGCCTTGGCCGCCGAGCCGTTGAACGCGCGGATTCTCATTGCGACAGCCGTGATTCTTGCCGGGGTGCTGGTGATCACGCGCCGCGAACGTCCGCGGATCGTCAGTGCCGAGATGGAGCATGCCTGACTTCGTCTAGCTGCCGGGCAGCGTCTCGTCTTCCCGCTTGCGTGGCGCGATAGCAAAGCCTGTGAAACCGTAGATGATCGCGACGGCAAAGCCTGTGTAGTTGAGGACGGCCCACGGCAGGTACGCGAGGGTCGGCACTTCGAGCGTCGCGGCCATGAAGACGCCAGCCGCCGACCACGGGATGAGTGGCACGACGACGGTGCCGCTGTCTTCGAGCGTTCGGGATAGGTTCTTCGCGGCCAGATTGCGCCGTCGGTAGGCCGGGGCGAACAACTCGCCGGGCAGTAGGATGGTCAGGTAGCTGGAGCCGGTGATCAGCGCGGTGAAGATTGTCGATCCCACTGTTGCGGCGACAAGGTCACCCGTCGTACGCGTGACTCGCAACAGATGGTTTAGCGCCACATCGAGCAGCCCGGCGCGACTCGCGATGCCGGCGAAAGAGAAAGCGGTAAAGACGATGAGGGTGACCTCCATCATCGGCCCCATTCCGCCGCGCGAGAGCAGATTGTCTACCGCGGGATCGCCGGTATCCGCGACGTAGCCCGTGACCATCGCCGCGACCACCGAGCTGAGCGATTCACCCTGAACGATGACGGCAAGGGCGCCAGCGACGCCCGAGGCGAGGAGTATGCCGGGAACCGTCGGACGCTGCCGTATGGCGAAATAGAGGACTATGGGTAGGGGCAGGAGGACCCACGGACTGAGCACGAAAGCCGAGCCGAGCGTGTCGAGGATCGCCGCGACCCGCTCCTGCGATGCCGAGCCACCCCCGCGGAGCCCCGCTACCAGATAGACCAGCAGGCCGAGCGTCCAGGCCGGTACGGTGGTCCACAGCATGTGTCGGATGTGGTCGAAAAGGTTCGACTGGGCAGCCACGGGCGCCAGGTTGGTCGTGTCCGAGAAGGGCGACAGCTTATCACCGAAGTACGCGCCGGCGACGACCGCGCCCGCCGCGGCGCCGGAGGGTATCCCCAGGCCGGCGGCCACGCCCATCAGGGCGATCCCCATCGTGCCCACGGTGCCCCACGAGGTCCCGGTGAACAGTGATACGAACGAACACAGGACGCAGGCGGTGACCAGGAAGAAGGTTGGCGAAATCGTGTGCAGCCCCAGTTTCACCAGCAGCGGGATCGTGCCGGCCGCGATCCAGGTGCTGATCAAGGCGCCCACGCTGACGAGGATGAGCACGGCCGGCAGCGCCTTGGCGATCCCTTCGATGATCCCGGCCTGCAGTTCGGCCCAACTGTAGCCGAGACGAACAGCCACCAGGCCAGCGACGGCAGCCGCCGTGATCAGCAGCACCTCGATGCGGAGCTTGTAGACACCGTAGCCGACCCCGAGCAGTACAGCCATCACGAGGAACGGAAGAAACGCCTCCAGGGCTGTTGGTTCTCGCTTGCTCATGTTACGAACCTCGGGGGGGCGGTCCGGCTTCGCGCTAGCCGTGTCGAACCCATCGCAGCAACTCGGGGATCGTGGGGCGCTTGCCCGTCATCAGTAGCCCGACCCGGTAAATGCGACCGCCGATCCAGGCAACGGTGAAGACGGTAATGGCCTGAAGCGCGAAGGCCAGCGGGACCTCCCACGGCGAGACCGCGCCGAGGACATAACGCGCGATGAAGAGAACGGGTGTGAAGAAGGGCACCCAGGACAGTGCCATGCTGGCCGTGCTGGTCGGCGCCTCCAGGACTATCGGTATGACGAGGATCGGAACGATCACCAGGAGCGTGACCGGCAGCTGGAGTTGCGACGCTTCCTGCTCGGTGCTGGCGATGGCGCCCACCGAAGCGTACATGCCGGCGTAGAGGAAGTACCCCGTTAGGAACAGGCCGACAAACAGTGCCAGGGTATCGAGCCCCACGGGTAGGTTGCGCAGGAACTCGACGTCGGCGAACGCCTGAGCCGTGCCGGCGTAGAGCAGGAATACGAGAATCAGGGACAGCCAGACTCCGACCTGCGTGAGCCCGACGGCGCCGACCCCCAGGATCTTGCCCAGCATCAGCTGCCACGGCCGCACGCTGGAGAGGATGATTTCGACGGTCTTGCTCGACTTCTCGGCGACCGCCGCGCGGAGCATCATCGCGCCGTACAGGAGCACGACGGTGTAGATGGCGAGGGCGAGTATGTGGGCGGCGAGTACCGTATTCTGTTCCTCGCGGGCGACGCCCTCGTCGGTGACCCGATACATCTCGATCGGCACCGAGCGCGTCAGCTTGGCGGCGGCCTCGGGATCGAGCCCGAGCTGGCGGGCCTGAACCCGACGAACCGCGGTGTTCACCGCGGGGCTGAGCGTGCCGCGCAGCAAGGTCTGCCCCACGTCACGCCCCCAGAACTGGATCTCGCCGCCCTCGAGGACGTCGGCGGGGATGTGCAAATAGCCCGACAGTTCGCGCTCGATGACCTGCTGACGCAGCGCCGCCAGGGTCTCGTCGCTGAACTCCCGGTGCGGCGGGGGCCGATAGCGGACGCGCTCCTCCTCAAAGGCATCGGTCTGGAGCAGTTCCTGCGTGATCAGATGACTCGCGTCGACGATGCTGATCTCAATGTCGCGTTCGGCCTGGCGGACGGCGAGCAGGATGGGGAGCAACATGGCGCCAACCAGCAGGACGGGCGCCAGGAGCGTGGTGATGATGAACCACTTGCTTCGCACTCGCGAGAGGTACTCCCGTCGGATGATCGCGATCAGCTTATCCACGGGCGCGGGCGACGAAGATTTCGTGGAGCGATGGTTCATGGACCTCGAACCGATGCACGATGGCGCCTCGCTGCACGGCCGCGACCAGCAGTTCCTGCGGTGCGACGCCGTCCCTCAGCGACACGGCGACATGATTGCCGCGGTTCTCGACCCATTCGACCAGGTCCCGATTCTCTAACAGATCTCCCTCCCCTTCGATGGCGAGCAGGATCTGGCGTCTTCCCTCCAGCCATGCCTGGCGCTTGATCTCGGCCAGCCGACCATCGAGCACCTTGTGGGCGTCCTTTATCATCACCACGCGTTCGCACAGTCGCTCCGCCTGGTCCATGTTGTGCGTCGAGAAGAGGACCGTCGCCCCGCGGTTGCGCTGTTCGAGCACGATCTCTTTTAGAATATCCACGTTGATCGGGTCGAGTCCCGAGAATGGCTCATCGAGGATCAGCAACTCCGGCTCGTGGACGACCGTACCGATGAACTGAACCTTCTGCTGCATCCCGCGCGAGAGTTCCTGCAGCCGTTTGTCGGACCAGTCACCCAGTTCCAGACGGTCGAGCCAGACGGAAGCTCGCTCGGCGGCGACACGGCGCGGGGTCCCTTTGATCTCACCGAGGAAGGCCAGCAGCTCGAGCACTTTCATCTTGGGGTACAACCCGCGCTCTTCGGGCAGGTAACCGATGCGGTCGCGAACCTCGGGGCCCGAATGACCCCCCAGAACGCTCACGCTTCCGCGGTCGGGGCCGATGATGTCTAGGATGATGCGAATCGTGGTCGTCTTGCCGGCGCCGTTCGGTCCCAGTAGGCCGCAGATCGTGCCGCGCGGCACCTCGAGGTCGAAGTCCGCAACGGCAGTCTTGCTACCGTATGCCTTGTTGATCTTTGCCAGTGCGATGGCCGGCCCATTGCTGGCGTTCATGCGGAGCGATCCTATACCGGCTAGCCTTTCGAGCGCAAGGGCGTCGAGTCGCCTCGCGTCCGCGGCTATCGGTGACCGGGAAGGATGGATAGCTTTGAGGCGCCGATGAGTGAAACGATCCTTCTGGTCGAGCTTCTAGTCGTCGCCGTGCTTGTCGCGATCGTGGTGAAGTACGTGCGACTACCGTACACGATCGCCCTGGTGCTGGCCGGTGTCGGCGTCGGCCTGTTGCCGGAAGTTCCCGCCTTCCCCGTCGATCCCGACTTGTGGCTGCTCCTTTTTCTGCCGCCCCTCTTGTTCGAGGGGACGATCAACATGGATTTGGAGCTGCTCAAGCGTTACGCGACCCCGGTCGGGGTTCTTGCCTTCTTGGGGACGCTGGTGTCTGTGGTGCTACTGGCGACCTTCTTCAGATGGGCGCTCGGGCTGCCGGTCGCCCTCTCTGCGCTGCTGGGCGTGATGTTGAGCCCCACCGACCCGGTGTCGGTCCTGGCGCTGTTCAAAGAGCACGGTGTCGCTCGAGGGCTGCAGACGATCGTGGAAGGCGAATCGGTGTTCAACGACGGCGTGGCCGTCGTGCTGTACATGATCGTTCTGGGTGTGCTGCATGGCGAGTCGGTCACGGTCGCCGAGGGTGTCGTCGAGTTTGTCAAAGTCGTGGCCGGCGGAGCGCTGGTGGGGCTCGTGCTCGGGTATCTCACGCATCGACTCTACTCGGCCATCGACGATCACCTGATCGAGGTGGGACTGTCGCTCGTGCTCGCCTATGGATCGTTCCTCGTCGCCGAGCGTCTCGAGGTCTCGGGTGTGATTGCCGTGGTGGTGGCTGGGCTGATCATCGGCAACTACGGGCGCATCTTCTCGATGAGCCCCAGTACGCGGCTCAGCTTGACCCACTTCTGGGAGGTCGGGGCCTTCCTGATCAACGGGCTGCTCTTCTTGCTGATCGGCCTGACCGTCGAGCGCGGCGGCTTGGCCGCTTACGCCGGTCAGGTTGGCCTGGTGTTTGTGGCGTTGATCGTCGTGCGCGCTCTGGTGGTCTATGGTATCCTCGGCGTCTACGGTGGGCTAACCCGGCGCTCGCTGCCCGCCGGTTGGAGCCACGTGGTCAATTGGGGCGGCGTTCGCGGCAGCATTCCGGTTGCCCTGGCGCTGGGCCTGCCTCTTTGGGTGCCCGAGCTTCAGCAGTTGCGGGCGATTACGCTGGGTGCCGTATTTCTTTCGCTGGTGGTTCAGGGCGTGACCATCAAGCCCCTGTTGACGCGTCTGGGTCTCGTACGGCGCTCCGACGCCCAGCAGGAATTCGAGCGCGTTCAGGGCCAGGTGATCGCCGCTCGTGCGGCGCTGAACGAGCTGGCGGCGCTGCACGGGCGCGGGGAGATCTCGGATTCGCTGCACGCGCGACTCAGGGGGCACTTCGAGGACGTGCGTCGACAGAACACATCGTCGCTGGCCGAGATGACGGCAGACGATCGAACCGTTCGGAGCCGCGAGCTGGGGCGCGTGAGCACTCAGCTGTTCGCCGCCGAGCGGGCGGCGCTGGACGATGCGCTGCGGCGGGGACTGTTGAGCGAGGAAGTCTGGCGCGAGCTCAAGCGTGAGGTCGACGCCCGATTGGTCGAAGGCGACGAGGAGGGGTGGCAGCGGCTCTGGCACGAGGAGCACGTCGATCTCGCCGACGAGGACGAGAGCGCAGAGCGACCGCGCGGTTGACTGACATCATTGGGAGGGCATCGCGATGGCGGATAGGAAGCGGCGAGGGTTGATCCGGTGGCTGCTGCCGAAACTGCTGATTTTCGTGGCAGGCGCTGCGGGCGGGTACACGGTGCGCGACTATGTCGAGCATGGCGAATTGGACCGGGTCCGGGCTGCCTACGACGAGGCCGTGGCCGAACTCGAGGCGCTGAAGGAAAGCGGGCAGGAAGCTCTCGAGCGCGGACGGCGGGCGGGTGAAAGTCTGCGCTCCGGCGCGGAGGCGGCCGTGGACAGCACGAAGGCCGCGGTCGATGAGATCAAGGGCGAGCCGAGGCCGTGATGCTTGGACTAGCTCAGTATGAGCACGGCCATCAGTTCGGCCAGTGCGAGTAGGAGTATCCAGGTGATCAGTGGCGCGCTTTGTCGGGGATGGCTCGTCTCTTTCGGTTTGGCATTGTCGTCGGTGCCGTCTTTGGGGGCGGCGACGTTAACCCGGACAGGTGTCGGGTCGCTCCGAACGATATATCGAGCGCTGTCATCGATGAAATAGAGGCTGGAACT
>JASFMO010000183.1:0-6923 GCA_050117535.1 Gemmatimonadales bacterium
GACCCTGAAGGTCCTTTTCGTCGAACGGCAGTTCTCCCACCAGCAACTGGTAGAGGATTATCCCGAGCGAGTAGATGTCGGACCGGGTGTCGATGTCGAGGCCTGAGCTCTCGGCTTGCTCGGGGCTCATGTATGCCGGCGTGCCGATCAGGTGACCGGTCTGCGTCTGAATCGTCTGCTCGCCCAGACGCTGGTCGATGGCCTTGGCGATGCCGAAGTCAATCACCTTGGGAACGGCAACGCCGTCCTGCCTGGAGACCAGAATGTTCGACGGCTTCAGATCGCGGTGGATCACGCCCTTCTGGTGCGCGTGCTGCACCGCCTGGCAGGCCGCGAGGAACAGCTCCAGGCGTTGGCGGATCGACAGCCTGCCCTCGTCGCAGTACAGGGTGATCGGGACGCCCTCGACCCGCTCCATGACGAAGTACGGGCGTCCATCGGGTGTGGCGCCGCCGTCGAAGACCTTGGCGATGTTGGGATGGTCCATCACCGCCAGTGCCTGACGTTCAGCCTCGAAACGGGCGATCACTTGACGGGTATCCATCCCCGGCTTGATAACCTTCAACGCCACCTGCCGCCGGATCGGTTCCGTCTGCTCGGCCAGGTACACTACGCCCATGCCGCCTTCGCCCAGCACGTCACGGATATGATACGGTCCGATGTGCTGGACGCGGAGCGTAGGGCGCTCGGTGTAAGCACTGGCACGTTCTGCCGGATGTTGGGATTCAGTCGGGCCGTTTTGACTAGACGACATGTTTCCGCCCTGCACGAGGACTTCTGTGACGGTTCGGGGCTGTTCGTGACGGACAAATCGCAGCTGGAATATCTGCTGAGCGGCCAGCGAGTGTCAACCAGGTGACGGAAGGCGCTACGGAGTTACGAAGCTCATCGGTTCCTATTCTGGTTTTTGATCGGTCGGTCATCTTGGGACATTCCGTCCCGCTCAACAGATCGGCGCATGGCGCGCCGCTCTTATGCCAAGTATCACAATCGCAAAGGCTTAACGTGCTCGAGGCTGATGGCATCCCGTTTGCCTATTTGGACGTTGGGTGCCCGTTGCCGGCGCCCGACGTGGGAGGAAGTTAGCAAGCGAGCAGATCCATTCAGCGTGGCTGAATGATTGTCTAGAGGGAGGGATTTTCGTTGAGCGAAGTTTCGATTGTGCTTGTAGCGATGGTTATTGTGGCGGGTACTTGGCTCGTCGCCAAGATCGCCCGGATCGGCGATTTCGGTGACGAAGCGCGGTAATCGATCGAGCTAACGGGCAGGCATCTTGCCCTGGTCACAACCGAGTCGGAGCCCGGGAGAGAGGATCTTCCGGGCTCCTTTCGTTTCAACCCCCGCAGACGAGGGAGTCGCCAGTTCGACTCGCTCGCTTGGCGAGCGCAGCCGACTTGCCTAAGGTCCGGGGAGGCGCAGTTATCTCGAGGACGGATCCGTTCAGCAAAGGGCCCCAACCATGACATTGAAAGCGCGAGCGTTTCGCATCCTGCTCATCGGCGCGGTGCTGGCGGCGTCGGCTTACGCGTTTCGTGGCCAGTTAGTCCACCTGTTCTTCCGGTCCGAACCGCCGCCCGCTCAGCAATCCGGGCTCAGTCGCTCCGACTTGCCTTCCGGTAGCCTCGAGGTCGTGGCCGAGGATCTCGAGGTTCCGTGGGCGATCGCCTTTCTGCCCGACGGCGGCCTGCTGATCACCGAGCGACCGGGCCATCTAGTGCAGGTGGATGGCCGACAGCGCCGACGCTACGACGTTCCCGGTGTGCGACAGGCGGGGGAGGGCGGTTTGATGGGATTGGCGCTTCACCCCGACTTCGAATCCAATCGACTCCTCTACGTGTGTCTGACCGCCGAGAGCTCCGATGGACTGGAGAACCGGGTCGAGCGTTATCGGTTCGACGCGGGATTGGATGAGCGACGTGTCATCGTCGACGGAATACCGGGCGCTCACTCTCACGATGGCTGCCGGCTGGGCTTCGGACCCGACGGGGCGCTCTATATCACCACCGGCGATGCCGGTCGACCCGACGCCGCGCAGGATCGCGCCTCACTGGCCGGGAAGGTCCTGCGAGTGACACCGGAGGGAAAACCCGTGGACGAGAACCCTTTCGGTACCCGAGTCTACTCCTATGGGCACCGGAATCCGCAGGGTCTGGCCTGGGATGAACACGGCCGATTGTGGAGCACCGAGCACGGCCCGTCGGGAGCGGCGAGCGGCCACGACGAGTTGAACGTCATCGAACCGGGCCGGAATTACGGGTGGCCGCTCATCCGGGGTGACGAGTCGGCGAGCGACCTGGTGACGCCGATCCTCAACTCGGGCCCCGAGTACACGTGGGCGCCGGGCGGCGCCGCCTACTGGAATGGCCGGGTGTTCTTCGGGGGGCTGCGGGGCGAGGCGCTGTACGAGGCGCAGGTGGCGGAATCTGACGCGCCGACGCTCCGGGTGCACTTCCACGGCGAGATGGGGCGCATCCGCGCGGTGAGGTTGGGGCCGGACGGTCTTCTCTACTTCGGGACGAGCAACCGAGACGGCCGAGGCAGGGCGCGGTCCAGGGACGACAAGCTGTTTCGGGTGGATCCGGCCGTATTTGTTAGTTAGTTGACAGGCCGAGGAAGGGGCAAGGAGGAAAGTGTTGACACTAGCGGGGCCTAATTGTACTATAACACTAGAACAATAGACTACTAGAGCAGAGGGGCCATGGTTGACCAGGACGAACGCGAAATCTTGATCATCCGGATCGACGCCAAAAGCGGGGTGCCGTTCTACCGCCAGATCATCGAGCAGGTGAAGTTCGCCATCGCCCGCGGCGACCTGGAATCCGGCGACCGGCTGCCGACCGTCAGACAGCTGGCCGTCGACCTCTCTATCAACCCTAACACCGTCATCCGCGCCTACCGCGAACTGGAGATCGAGGGGGTGCTCGAGACGCAGCAGGGGTCGGGCACCTTCGTGGGGCAGCGCGAGCCCCAGGTGGACGAACTCGAGCGGCAGCGGATGTTAGACCAGATCCTCACCGAGCTGCTGGCACGCGCCTCGGGCTACGGTTTTTCGCTCGACGAGGTGCTCGAGGGCCTACGCCACAGAAAGGAGGTTTCATCATGACCGGGCTGGTTCGCAGGACAGAATCGAGGGGCCGATTGCCAGGTCTCTCGCTGGAGCGCTTCGCCACCTCGCTGCGCGCCGACTTCCGTTTCGCACCGATCAACGCGCTGCTGCTGGTCGCGATCTATGTCGCCGGACTGATCGTGCACCTCGCCCTCCACCCGTTCTCGGTCATCGCCGTCGAGCTCGCGTTGGGCTCGGCTTTGCTGTTGGCGATCCTGATCCGATTGACGCAGGTGTGGGAGGCCGTGGTGATCCTGGGGACGGCCGACGCACTGGCGATCTTTCTCGAGCTGCGGCCGGAGAGCGAGGTGCTGCTCGTCACCGCGGTTGTGGCGCTGATCGTCGCACCGTCGATCCAGATCGCCTATCAGTGGGAGCGAGCGGTGCTGCTCCGCTTCGGCCGCTTCCGCGGGATCCGCAAATCCGGCCTATTCCTGATCGTACCAATCATCGACAAGGTGGCACAGTTCGTCGACCAGCGGATCCGCGTCACAGACTTCAGCGCCGAGACGACGCTGACCGCCGACACGGTCCCGGTCAACGTCGACGCCATCGCGTTCTGGATGGTGTGGGATGCCGAGAAGGCGGTGCTCGAAGTCGAGCAGTTTCAAGATGCCGTTGTCCTGTCGGCGCAGACCGCCCTGCGCAACGCCATCGGTCAGAACGACCTTGCCGTCTTGCTCTCCGAGCGCGATCGCCTGGGCCAGGAGATCCAGCAGCTGCTGGATGAGAAGACCAACGGCTGGGGGGTCACGACGCAGGCGGTGGAGATCCGCGACATCATCATCCCCAAGGGACTCGAGGACGCCATGTCGCGGCAGGCGCAGGCGGAACGCGAGCGGCAGAGCCGGATCATCCTCGGCACGGCCGAGACCGAGATCGCCGAGAAATTCAGCCGTGCCTCGGAGCACTATCGTGATAATCCCGTCGCGCTGCACTTGCGGGCGATGAACATGGTGTACGAGGGGCTGAGGCAGAAGGGCTCGATGATCATCGTTCCGTCGTCGGCGGTGGAGACGATGGGGTTGGGGGCGTTGGGTGGATTGACGGCATTCGGGCGAGAAGCGGCGGGAATGCCGCGGCTGCACGATGGCAATGGCGATGGAGATGGTGACGGCGATGGGGATGGCGAAACTGAATAGAGTGAAGAATATCGAATACTGAATATCGAACCTCGAAGTTTGGTTGTTCAACAATGGGTGTTCGATGTCCGATATTCTGCCAGCACGGGATGGATGATCATGAAGACGCACACGATAGCGCTCGCTTTTGCGGTGATGGGGTTGCTGGCGGGGTGCGAAGATGCGCAGAAGCCGGGTCCAGCCGAGCTGCAGGCTCTGACGGAAGCCGACGATTTGATCGGTCTGTTGCCCACCTCGACGCTGGCGGCGGTCGAGCTCTTGGACTTGGAGGCGCGTTGGGACGAGCTGCGCGCGATCCGTCCGATGGCCAATCTGCAGGACCACATGTTGGACGCGTTGGATCTGAACGCCGACGACGTGCCGGCGATCGCCGGTGATCGGATGGTTGTGGCGCTGGTGGCTGGGGATAATTGGCGGGGCCTCGTGCCGGTGGCGGTGCTCGACCCGCCGTCGACGGATGAGGCACGACGGCGGTTGGCCGACAGCGATGAGGTCTTCGCCGTGGAGGCGCGGGGTGCCCTTTGGGTTGGGCCTGCCACGCAGGCGCGGTGGGTCGAACGACTCGCGGCGGGCGATGGGACGTCGCTTCATCAGGTCGTGGATCGAGGCGCGCTCGCCGAACGGTTGCCGCCGGGCGGTCTCGTACGCGTCGTCCTGAACTCGCGAGCGCTAGGCCAATGGTTGCGCGGCTGGGCCGAGTATCAAAGCAACCTTCCGGCACGCGCGTTGGCGCGGCTGATCGCTGCCGACCTGTTAGCGATTGAAGCTGCGGGTCTTCGCCGGGATATCGTGGACGGCAGACTGGTTACCGACCTGTGGGTTGGGATTGACGATGAAGTGGTACCCGATGCGATCGTGCAGGCGCTGGCGGCCGATCGCGGGCCGGCGGTGTTGCCGCCGGAGCTGCCGGCGAACTGGGTCGTCGCCAAGTCCTTTCGTACCGAACCGGAGGCGGGGCTCGCGTGGTTGCGGGCGCTGGCCGCTCGCGACCCTGACGGTCCGCTACGCCAGCTGGACTTCTGGATCGATGAGTTCGAGTCGCGCACCGGCCACGACGTCGAGAGCGACATCATCGCTTCTCTGGGGGCGCGGGGGTTAGCGCTGGTCCTGGAGGGCGGCGACGGCGGCGTGGAACTGGTGGCGGTCATCGAGGCGCGAGATCCCGATCGGCTCGAAGCCGCGCTGGTTGAGTTGCGCGACTGGCTGGGCGAACAGATCCGCGGACGGACGCTTGGCCTGGCGCGCTGGCAGATGCGAGACGGCGATGGCGCCCGCGGCACCGCGCACGCGCTCGACGTTCGGAGTCCATTCGGCCGGTTCAGTGGACCGGTCTTTCAGGTGGTGAACGATCACCTCGTTTTGGCGACGGACCAGCGTAGCCTGTCGTTTGGCCTCGAGCTGGCAGGGTCGGCGGCTTCCTGGGTGACGCCGGTCTGGGCGGCGGCCGGCGGTGCGCCGGACGAGATCGCTGTGATCCGAATGAACGCGCTGGCCGGGATTCTCGCCGAAGCGCCCCTGGTCTCGGCGGGGCAGAGCGATCGCCTGGAGATCTTGAACGAGTTCCTCGCCGGGGTCTCGGAAGGCCGCCTGCGCGTCGACTACGAACCGGACGGGTTTCGCATGACTGGCTGGCTCGAGCTTGCACCGAGCGAGTAGCGGCTGTGAGGATGGCGCGCCGAGTCGATGCCCGAAGTGGTCAGTCTGTCCTGTCGAGGCCATCTTGGGTGATCACGGAGTCGGTTTGTCGCGGATATGCAACAAACTCGTGGCTGAAGTCGTTGCGGTTGCGCAACGGCCAGGTCACTGGGCAGGACTCGGGGCTTCACTCCTGGCGCACGGCGCCGGTACGGTCTGTGCAAGATGTGTTGATCGGGGACCCGCCGAATGACCCGCCCAACGTGTCACACCCCGACCCGCCAGCACGTCAAACCTCTGAGAGATGGTGAGCGCCGGTCCGTTGGCAAGGCGCGCAAGAGATCAAGGGGGAAAGAAGTGATGGCCAAGCAACATGCCTCGGTCGCCGAGCTCTATCAGACAGACCTCGAGCGACATCTCTTCACACCGAGACGGGCTCGCGCCCCCAAGACGCGACGCTCAGCGGGCGAGCTGAGTGCCCAGGTGCGTGACTGGTGGAAGTTCGGCTGGGCTCGGTGGAAAGAGGCCGTGGCCACGATTAGCCTCTCGTTCTGACGCCGGGGCTGCCGGCCGCGGACCCAAGAAGCGCTAGTGGCGGCGCCGATCTTCACGGGCCGGGCTCGACCATGCCGCGGTGAGCCGTTGGCGAGACCCTGGGCCGATTGCCGGCGACGATCACCTCACATCGGACTCAACCACCCAGTACAATACGCGTCCACGCGCTCTCGTTACCCGTGCGATCCACGGCGGTCACGGCGATGACCGAGACGCGCGGTTGGGCCTCTTCCGGCATATCGAGTTCGGGCTCAACGGTCGCCGAGTCGGGCTCGAGCGGCGCGAAAAGAGGAAGCGTGGCGCGGCGATCGTTGCGAGCGAATATCTCGTAGTCCCAAGAACCATCGATCTCGCGGTAGACGACCCAGCGGAACACGTCGCCGGGCTCGTCGTGCTCCCACGTGACGAGGACCTCCTCGCCTTGGATGCGGGCCTCGGCCATCGGCGGCTCGGGCGGCTGGCGGTCGAGCCAGGGGGATGACGGG